>CAZXZF010000039.1:0-15369 GCA_964645095.1 uncultured Desulfocurvus sp.
GGGCGGATGCTCCAGCAGCGGCGGCAGGGTCAGCACAAAGACCTTGTCCCAGCGCTTTCCCGTGACGAAGAGTTTGCGCGCGCGCGGCTCATAGGCCATGCCGTTGGCGGACTCGGCCTGGGGGCCAAGCTCCTGGCGCAGCGCAGAGATATCAAGCCAGGCCGCCACCTGTCCCGGGTTACTTGTGCCCGGCGGGCGGATCACCGCGATGCGGTCCTGTCCCAGGACATTGGCCAAAAGCCAGCCCCCGACCCATTCCAGCTCGTTGAGCTCACGCACCGGCTTGGAGCCGTCGCGCACGCGTAGCTGGCCGGTCTGTGCGAAATCATCCGGCTTAAGCAGGCGCAGGGTGTCCGTGCCATCGCTCAGGATGAGCCGCGCCCCGTCCCAGGCCAGGCCCCAGCCCTCGCCGTGCAGGCGGTGGCTGCCGAGCTGGCGCAGACTCAAAGGGTCATACGTCAGAATGCGGCCCTCGCGCCAGGTGAGCTGCACCAGCCGGGGCGCCTTGCCGGGGCGCTCCGGGCAGAGCGCCAGGCCCTCGCCGAAGAGTTTGCCGGGCAGGCGCGTCAAGGCCAGGATGCGGCCTGTTTCCGGGTCTGTGCGGCGCAGGCTGGACTGGCCGTAGAGCCCGGTGCTCTCCACCAGTTCGCCCTGGTGGAAGATGAGTCCCTGGGTAAAGGCCTGCGGGTCGTGGGGCAGGCGCTTTTCCACGTGCATGGAGAGGGTCGGGGCTGGCTGCGTGGCGGGCTCGGCCTGGGCCGTCTGGGCCGGTTCAGTCAGGGTGAGGACCGCAAGCAGCAGGAGGATGCCCGGAAGCCGGTTCATCCGAGTTCCTCGGGCGGCAGGGTGCGCAGCTCGCTTGGGGTCAGGCGCGTCAGCCAGACCTGGCCCGTGGCCGTGGCGAAGAAGAGCTTGCGTCCGCGCGTGCCCAGGGTGTCCTCGGCCACGGGGCGCAGGCCGAAGGAGGCCAGGGCGGCCCGGGCGCTGTCCACGTTCTTTTTGCCCACGTCGAGGAGCTCGCGCAGGGCCGCGGGCTGTTTCGAGATCATGGTGTTGGCCCCGCCGAAGAGCTTCACCACCAGGTCCGCCGGGTCCATGCCCTTGGCGCGGAAGCGCTCCACCAGGGCGGTCACGGCCTGGTTGGCGAAGTTGCAGGGCCGTGCGCCCGGCCGGGCCAGGCTTACGTCCGGCAGCATGGCGTGGAACATGCCCCCGGCGCGGTGCGCCGGGTGGTGGAAGGTGGCGCAGACGCAGGACCCGAGCACCGTGGCCAGCAGCATGGGCCGGGTGGCGAAGGCGCAGTCGCCGATGCTCACGTGGGCTATGGGCAGGCCCATGGTGTTGAAGGACGCGCTCACGGGCCTGGGCCGCTATTTGTGGATGATGATGTCGCCGTAGATGATCTTGCCGCCCCCGGCCTTGGCCGCCGGGGCGCTCTGGGCGGGCTTGCTCGCGGACTGCATGGCTGCGACTGCGGCCTGGGTCTGCTCCTCGTTGGCGCGTATGGACTTGTTCATGGATTCGACGACGGCTATGGGGTTGAGTTTTTGGGCCATGCCTGCGGTGGCGCTTGTGGCTGGCTGATCGGGCTGGGCCTCCGGTCCCACGGCCAGGGCCGGGGCTGCGGCCAGGGCGATGGCGAGGATCGCTGCGGTCAGGGCATGTCGCATGGTGCGCTCCGATTCTTAGGGATGGCCCAGGGCCATGTTGGCGATTTCCGTGGCCGTGAGCACGCGGTTGTACAGGTAGATTTCATCCAGCAGGCCGTGGAAGGGGTAGCGGGTGAGGCCACCGCCGCCACCGTTGGATGTATACTGCGCTCCGAGGACGAGGCCTCCGGCGCTGTTGCGCGCGGGGATGGAGCCAGTGTTCGTCGTGGTGTTGCTCAACACACCATTGATGTAGATCTTGAGATTTGAGGCGTCCCAGGTGGCGGCCACATGGTACCATTGGTTGTCGTTGGGCAGGGCGGCGGCGGACTCCACGCTACGCTTTGTCGAGCTGTCCTGGGTGATGTACAGGGCGACCATGCGGCCGGTGGTGAACTGTAGCGAGTAGGCCTCGTCGCTGGCGTCATCCTCTATGCCCTTGTGCACCAGGCCTGCAGTGTCCACATACGTCTGGATGTTGACCCAGGCCGCGATGCTGCCGGTGGCGGTGAGGTCCAGGCTGGCCGAATCGGGCACCTCGACCCGGTCCTTGTTGGCGCTGAAGCGCAATGCCGCGCAGTTGGGGCAGTTGACGCCCGGCACCCACTGCACGTTGTTTTTCAAGGTGCCGTCGTTGTGGTTGGTGGCGTTCATGTCATGCGCCGTGGTGCCGGAAGCCTCATAAAAGGACCAGCCCGCCCTGTAGTCCTTGGGCACGATGGGCAGCGTGGGCGCGGGTTTGAAGTTCATGGCGAACTTGCTCAGGGTGGCCAGCTGCGTGGCCCCGCCCGTGCCCTCGGTGAAGCCGGGGATCACCGCCGTCAGCTTCTGGTGCATGGCCGGGGAGAGATTGACCACGCTGGTGATGTCCGGGGGGCCGGCATAGGCCACGGTGCAGTTGCTCAAGCCCGCCGGGTAGGTGTCCCCGGACTTCTTCACCCAGGAGCGTATCTGGTAGCAGTAGTCCCCGTTGGCGTTGGCCGTGGTCGAGCGGTCCAGTTCATAGCGGTAGTAGAACTTGCCCCCGTTTTTCAGCCAGCCGTCACTGGTGGTGCGGTAGTAGTAGCCGTCGTAGCCGCTGTTGCTGTCGTCGTCCGCGGAGTTCTTGGGCTCGGAGGTGGAGCCGGAGCCAGCGCCGTGGCGGTTGTCATCGTAGGAGGCGTTGCAGCCCGAGACGGTCTGGGCGCCCCAGAACACGTGGGCGATGTGGTCGCGGGCGTTTTGGTCGTCGCGGTTGCCGACATTGCACACCGAGCCAGTTCCGCTGTTCTCGTAGATGTCGAATTCCACGCCGAGCTTGGGCGGCTGGATGCCCAGGCCCGAGGATCCGAGCCCGCCGTAGCCCAGGAGTTCGCCCCGGCCCGTATCGCCGCCGTTGCTGTGGATTGTGTTGGTGTCGCCGCTCATGATGGTCCAGACAAAGCCGTCGCCCGTGGACCCGGCGGTGAACTGGAGTTCGAAATAGGCGCACATGCCGCTGCCCAGGGTGTAGTTGCCGTTGAGCCAGGCCGAGGCGCTGTTGGCGTAGAGTTCCTCGCCCAGGGTGAGGGTTTGCGTGGTGGTGTTCACGGTGGCGCCCGCCTCGCCGCCGAAGCCGCTGGTGGTGCTCCAGCCGCCGCCGCCGAAACCCACGTCCGGTGGGGCGGGCGGGGTGCCGCCCCCGGCCGCAGGCACGTTCACCCCGCCCGAGGCCGAGGCTGCTGCGCTGGTGCTCGGCAGGAAACCTCCCAGGCCGCCGCAGGCGCTGCCCGTGGCCGAGACCATTGCTGCGCCCGTGCCGCTGGCCGCGACGGTCAGGGTGAAGGACAGGTTCGTGCCCACGGTGTATGGCCCGTGGGTGTTCAGGTCGTTGATCTTGATGAGCAGGTCGGCCTGGCTGGTGGCCGTGCGCAGATAGGCCATGGCGTAGCGCACGCCGCTGTCGGCCATCATGCGCGCCTGGGCGGCGCAGTTGGGCGAGGACACGCCCATGATGGACGCGCCGAAGCGGCTTGCTCCGGCCATGGCCATGACGCCGAAGGCCACCAGGGCCAGGGCCAGGTAGACCACCACGCTGCCGCGCTGGCGCTGGGCGGCGCGGGCGATGCCGGTGCGGCCGATGTCGGTGCGGGCGGGCTGGCTGCGGCGGTTCATGCTGTCCCCTACAAGGTGACGGGGTTGGCGGTGTTGTTGCGCGGCTTCACGGTGATGGTGAAGCGCTCGCCGGTTGGCGCGTTGGTCATGGTGAAGGTCACGGTGAGGCTGCTGGCCCGGCCTGCGGCGCTGAAGCTCGCGGCGCAGGAGCTGAGGCCGCTGATGAGGGTGCGGGGCGTAGCGCCCGTGGCCGGGGTCAGGGTCAGGGTGCCGGTGGCCGCGTTGTAGTCCAGGGCGCGTGTGCCGGGGAGCGCGGCATTGGCCGTGGTGTACTCGATGGACGTAGCGTTTTGCAGCCGGATGGCCGTGCCGCCTGCGCCCGGTCCTCCGTTGGCCTCGCGCAGTTCAAGGGCGATGCGCTCCATGGCGAGCTGCGCGCTTGTGCCTGCGTTGTCGGCATTGCGGGCGGCGAAGAAGCTGCGCGCGCCCAGCGTGATGACCGTGGTCGCGCCGAAGCCGATGAGCCCGAGGATGACGATGCAGGCGATGAGCTCGATGAGGGTGAATCCGGCCTGTTTGCGCATGGGCGGCCCTAGAAGTCCGACGCGTTGTCGGCGGAGTTGGTGCGCGCCTGGGTCAGCAGGGTGGTGTATGAGGTCTTGCCCACGGTGGCGGTCACGGTGAGGGCGGGCACGGAGTTCCAGAGGGTGGTTGTGTTGTCCACGATGCTTATGTGGCTTGCGGTGGCGTTGCTCGCCGGGTACATGCTCTTCACGGCGTCCAGGGCGGCGGTGCTGCTGGTGGTGTTGTTGTTGACGTTGGCCGTGTAGAAGGCCACCACGCCCTCCATGGCCGCCTCGGCGTCGCCGGCGTCGGCTGCGATGGTCGCGGGATTGCTGGAGCGCAGGAGCTGCGTGCCCATGAGGTTCACCACCAGCGCCGCCAAAAGGCCGCCCACGGTGATGATGACGATGACCTCCAGCAGGGTGAAGCCCCGGCTGCGGCGCGCGGCGCGCGGGCGTGTCCTGGCCTGCTGGCGCGGCGGTGTCTGGCGCTCAGGGCACATAGCCGGTCTCCGGGGTGATGGTCAGGGCGCCTGTGCCCCCGCCCGCCGTGATGGTGATGGTTGCCGGGGCGGCGAGTTTCGTGTTGACCGTGGCAGAGGTGTAAGCCGTGTAGGGGATGCCGAAGCCGTCGAAAAAGAAGGGGGAGACGCTCAGGGTCATGGCGGCCATGCCCTTGCCCGTCACGGAGATCAGGGCGGCGCTCTCGCCAGGGAGGTTCAGGCGCGCGGGCGCGTTGTTCGGGTCCGTGCCGTTGAAGGTCCAGTAGTTGGCGCCGTCGCAGGCGAACCCGTGGACTTGGCCGGTCTTCATGGCCCGCAGCTGCACGAAGCGGATCTGGGCGCGGACCTCGGCCATGCGGGCCAGCTCCGTCCCGCCCAGGGGGCTCGAGCCCGAAGTGGCGACCAGGGCCAGGACGCCCAGGATGATGATGACGGCAATGAGTTCGATGAGCGTGAAGCCGCCGGCGCGCGCAAGATCCTTGCGTCCGCCTTGCCGCCCTGGTGGGGGAATACTATGGGTCATGCCGCGCCTCCACGCCGGAGGATGCAATAACCAAGCCTGCCCGCGCCGGGCAAATCATGCCGTCCATGCCCGGATATAGCCCGCCGTTGCGGTCGATGCAAGGACCGAGGCGGCCCAAGGCGGCTCGGAGCCGGGCGGCCTAGGCTTTGCGGATCTCCACGTAGCCGGAGGTGATGGAGCGGATGTGCTGCTCGCGCTTGAGCTCCACTTCCAGCAGCTTGGGCGAGGTGAAGAGCACCTCTTCCTTCTGTTTGCCGGGTCCGGTGTAAACGAGCTGGTAGGTGTCGGGCACTGTGGTCTTCTTGCTCATGATGACTCCGTTGACGCCTGCTTTGAGGCGTTATGTTGCTGTGTGGGCTTGGACGCGCGCAGGCCGGAAGAGCCGGTCCTGGATGCGCCTAACTGCCAAAACTAACCCCTTGCCCTGCGGTTGGCAAGATGTCTTGGCCAGGGGCGCCGGGGATTACTGTACCTTGCGCGAGGCCCCGGGCGAGTCGTCGTCCGGGCTCTTGACGCTGTATTCGAGCAGGCGGATGATCCGAAACTCCCGCTCCTGGCCGACAACCACTCCCCTGGCCTGGATGTGCCGCCCGGCAAAGCGCGCGAGATCCACGCCCTGGACCATGAAGTAGCCCTGGGACTGGTCCTTGATGAAGGTCTTGTCCAGGCCCACGGCCACGCGCCCGATGATATCCACACGCTCGCCCTTGGGCTGGGGCTGGGCGGCTTCGGGCTTGGCAGCCGCCTTGGGTGCGGCCTTGCGGGCCTGGGCCCAGGGCGCAAGGACCAGCATGGCTGCGAGGGCCAGGAGGGCCATGAAGGCCAGCAGGGTGCTTGGGCCCAGGGCAGAGGGGCGGGCGCCGCGCATGGGTCTCCTTTGTCTTGGTCTGGAGAGGGGCCGTCCAGCCGGGCCGTTGGTGTACATGATCATGGAACGCTCTGAGAGTCTAGATTTTTGCGCTGCCAGGCCAGGGCCAGGGCCTCAGTCCGCTTGCAGAGCGGAGCGCTTTGGGCTACCAAATGAGGTGGTCGCATGCTCACAAGCGCCGCTTCGCTGCGTCACCTTTCAGGTCTCAAGGGGGATTCATCATGTTGATCCGTAAGAATATCCGCGCCGCGCTCTCCTTCCTGGCTTTGGCCTTGACCCTGTCTCTTGGGGCCTGCGCCTCCAACACCGTGGTGCAGCTGCGCTACCAACCCTCCACGCCCCCGGCCGGACAGGGCTGCCCCCAGTCCTTCACCGTCCTGCCCTTTGCGGACAAACGCGCCGACACCTTGACCATCGGCACCCTGGGCGACGGCAAGCGCTATTACGCCGAGAACGATCCCGTCGAGTGGGTCAGTTGGGCCATGTTTGAGGAGCTCAAGGCGCGCGGCTGCGACGTGAAGTACCGCGAGAAGCCCGACGCCGCGCCCCTGACGGGCTATGTCGTGTCCGGCTCCTTCGACAAGATCAGCGTGGACCGCGCGCAGAACCTCACGGTGAAGGCCGAGCTGCGCCTGAACGTGAAGCTGGAGAAGGACGGCCGGTTCGTCACTGAGAACGCCTACTCCGGTTCGCGCGAGGATATCGGCATCACCATGGTCCAGGCCGCCCAGAGCGTGCTGGCTTCGACCCTGCAGTATCTCCTGCAAGACGCCGCCACCAACGTGGTCAAGGTGGCCAAGTAGCAGCGCCAGTGTCCGGGTCGGCCACGCAGTCCCCCCCCCGGCTCCGACCCGCCGCCGTCCTTGTGGATGCCGGCTTCTCTGGTCTGTGGCGCGCGCTCGGGCTGGCGGTGCTCCTGGGTTGTCTGTGCGCCGCCGGCCTGCTCGCGGCAGGCGCCCCGGCAGCCTGGGCCAGGGCGCCGGGCCAGCCCCTGATCCTGGTCCATCCGGGCGATGACCCGCCCTACTGTTTTCGCGACGACAAGGGCCGGAGCGCCGGGCTTCTGGCGGACTACTGGCAGCTCTGGGGCCGCAAGGCCGGGGTCGAGGTGCGCCTGACCCTGGCCGAGGGCGGCGAAGCCCTGGTGGCCGCGGGCAAGGCCGACGCCGTTGCAGGCATCCCCTTCACCCCGGCCCTGGAAGACACCCTCGCCTTCACCCGGCCCCTGCTTGATCTGGGGATCGGAGTCTTCGCCGCCAGCGGCTCGGGCGGACTTTCCCGGCAGCAGGTGGAAACCGAGAGCGCCTCCGTGGGGCTGGTGCAGAACGATTCCTCGGCAGCCTTTCTGGCGGCCACCTACCCGAATTTGCGGCAGGAATACTTCCCCGATTTGGCCGCCCTCGCCGCTGCCGCTTCCCTGGGGCAGGTGCCCGTGGTGGCCGGCCCGGTGGTGGGGCTGCGCTATCTGCTGGCCGCCCAGGCCGAGGGGCCGCGCTTTGAGCTGGTGCGTGCCTTTCCCGGCGTGCAGCTGCGCGCGGCGGTGCAGCGCGGCGACGCGCAGCTTTTGGCGCGCCTGAACGCCGGCATGAACGCCATTGGCCAGGACGAGCTGCGCGAACTGGAGCAGAAGTGGGCCAAGCCGGTCTGGCATGCGCCTGGCTGGACCGCGGCCCTGGCAGCCTGCGCCGCTCTCCTGGTCGTGTCGCTGTGGCTGTTTCTGCGTGTGCGGCGTGTGCGCTCCTGGGCCGAGGTCCGCGTGCGCGAGGCCGACTTGCTGCGCGAAAACCTCCTGGCCGAGATGACCCGGCACCGCAAGACCCAGGATCTGCTCCTCGCGGCCATCGAGCAGACCCCGTCGGGAATAGTCATTGCCTTTGCGGACGACAACACCCCGCCCATGCTCAATCGTCAGGCCGCGCGCATCCTCGGCCCGGGAGCGCACCCGCCGCAGGGCGTTGATGCGGGCGCGCATCACTGGCGCGCGTACACGCCCACCGGCGCTGCCGTGCCCGAAGCCGAACTGCCCCTGAACAGAGCGCTCAGGGGCGGGGAGAGCCTGGAGAATGTGGACCTGCGCCTGGAACTTGCCGATGGCTCGGTGCGCTGGATTCTGGCCAACGCAGCGCCCGTGCGCGACGCCCACGGCGAGATACGCGCAGGTGTGGTGGTCTTCAATGATGTCACCGAGACCCGTCAGACTGCTCGCGATCTGGCCCGGTTCCAGTTCTTCCTGGAGTCCGGGGTGGAGGAGGTCTACCTGGTGCGGCCCGACGGGATGTTGGCCTACGTCAACGAGGCCGTGGCCCGCAGCCTTGGCTACCCGCGCTCGGACCTTTTGGGCCAGCCCCTGGCGCTCATCGACCCGGCCCACTCCCAGGAGACCATACAGGCCCTGTTGCGCAGGGTGCGCGGCGGAGCGCACACCTTCGAGACCGAGCAGCTGACCCGCACCGGGAAGCGCCTGCTCAAGGAGATCAAGGCCTTCTACATGCGCTCCGGCGAGGAGGAGTTCATCTGCGCCTTTGGCCAGGACATCACCGAGCGCAAGCGCATGCAGCTGGAGCTTGAGAGCACGCGCACCCTGTTCAGCGCGGCCCTGGACCAGGCCCTCACCGGCATCGTCATCGCGGATACGGCCACGGGCCGGGCGATCATCGTCAACCGCGCGGCAGCGGAGATGCTGGGCCACCCCGCAAAGGAGCTGGTGGGGTTCCCTGTGGACGAGTACATGCCGGATTGGTCTTTCCTGGATAGCCAGGGGGCGCCCATCCCGGTCACGGGCACTCCTTTCGCCCGCGCCATCAGGGGCGAGAGCACCCGCGAGATGGAGATGCACCTCGTGAGCGCCGCTTCGCATGACCGCTGGCTCCTGGCTTCCGGTTCGCCGATCCTGTCCGCCGAAGGCTCGGCCATGGCGGGCATCATGGTCATTGCCGACATCACCGCGCGCAAGCAGATGGAGGCCCAGCTTCTGTTCAAGGCCCAGCACGACGCCCTGACCGGCCTGGCCAACCGCACCCTGTGCCTGGAGCGCATCCAGCAGGTGCTGGAGGAATCCCAGCGCCGCAACACGCTTTTTGCCGTGGCCTTCATGGACCTGGACCGCTTCAAGATGCTGAACGACAGCCTGGGCCATTCCTTCGGCGACCGCGTGCTGGTGGAGGCCGCCCGGCGCCTGGTGCTGGGCTTGGGCGGGCAGGGCCAGGTCTGCCGTTTCGGCGGCGACGAGTTCGTGCTCATCGTGACCGAGCCCGTCACGGCGGAGGAGGCCCAGGGGGCCATCCGCAACGCCCTGGACAGCCTGTGCACGCCCTTCATCGTGGAAGGCCAGGAGGTGCGCCTCACGGCCAGCGTGGGCGTGGTGGTCGGCCCCACGGCGGACAGCCCCAAGGCCGAGGACATTCTTCAGAACGCGGACATGGCCATGCACCGCGCCAAGGATACCGGCCGCGACCGCATCCGCATGTTCCACCCAGGCATGTTGCGCCGGGCTCGCGAGCTTTTGGCCCTGGACGCGGACATGCGCAAGGCCCTGGAGCACGGCGAGTTCCTTGTGTACTACCAGCCGGTGATGTCCATCAGCGGCGAACGCGTCCTGGGTTTCGAGGCCCTGGCGCGCTGGAAGAGCCCCTCGCGCGGGCTGGTCATGCCGCATGCCTTCATCCCCCATGCCGAGGAGTCCGGGCTCATCGTGCCCCTGGGCGAACTGGTGCTCAGGCGCGCCTGCGCCACAATGGCCGCCTGGCGCGAGCGCTACCCCGCGTCCCGCCGCATGACCCTGGCCGTGAACCTTTCGGCCCGCCAGTTTGTCCAGCCGGACATCGTGGAGACCGTGCGCCAGATCCTGCGCGCGAGCGGGCTGCCGCCGGCCTGGCTCAAGCTTGAGCTTACGGAGTCCACCCTCATGGGCGATCCCGAGGCCGCGCTCTCATCCATGCGCAGGCTCAAGGCCCTGGGCGTGTCCCTGGCCATCGACGACTTCGGCACGGGCTACTCCTCCCTGGCCTACCTGCAGCGTTTCCCGGTGGATGTCCTGAAGATCGACCGCTCCTTTGTGCAGGACCTCCCGCGTGAGGAATCCGACAGCCGCGAGCTGGCCCGGGCCATCATGGCCCTGGCGCGCAGCCTGCGCTTAAGCGTGGTGGCCGAGGGCGTGGAGACCCGCGAGCAGCTGGAGCTGCTGGCGGAGCTGGGCTGCGAGGCCGTGCAGGGCTTCTATTTCTCTCCGCCCCTGCCCGAGGCCGGGGTGCCGGAGTTTCTCGGCCCGCCCGCTGCTCCCGCTGAGGCTTTGGACCCCCCCGCTGCCGCCGCCGCCTCGTGACGCCTCCGTAGCCCCGCCGCGCCTTCCGATCCGTTTGACGTCTTCCGATTTGTCTGACGCCTCCGCTGCTGCTGCGCCCTGTGGGCAGGACGCTTAAGGGCCGGGCTCCACGGGGCATCCCGCAAAAAAAACGACCGCCGGGCGTGCAAGCCGGGCGGTCGTTCGTCTCTGGAGCAGGCGGGCTCGGATGCTTAACGTCGGATGCTTAACGCTGGACGACCTTGATGTTCTCGCCAGCGCGCAGGTCGGTGCCCTTGATCTTGTTCCAGCCCTTGAGGTCCTGCTGGGCCACGCCGAACTTGCGCGACACGCTGAACAGGGTGTCGCCCTGGCGCACGGTGTAGTGCGTGACCTGCTCTCTGGCCTTGGTGGCCTGGGTCCTGGTCTTCTTGGTGGCCTTGTCCGAGTTGTCGGGGATGGACAGGCGCATGCCGGGCTTGATGCCCTTGGAGGTGGTCAGGCCGTTGGCCGTCAGCAGGGTCTTCACGCTGACGTGGTATTTCTTGCTGATGGACCAGACGTTGTCGCTCTTGCCGACCACATAGTTGGCGCGGCCGGAGGCGATGCTGCGGGTCTTCTTCAGGCGCTCGGGCATGGCCTCGCCGGTGCTGCTGGCCGGGATCTTGATGCACTGGCCAGGCTTCAGCGCCTGGGCGCCTTGCCCGTTGATCTGGCAGATGACCTCCTGGGGCACGCGGTAGTGCTTGGCCACGCTCTTGATGGACTCGCCCTTCTTCACGAGATGGGTGATGAGGCCTTCACTGGGGCGCAGGCCGGGGTTCTCCAGGTAGGCCAGCATGGGCCCCTTCTTCTCCACCGGAATGGACACGCGGACATTGCGGTCCGGGGGGCTCACCTGGCGGCGGAAGGCCGGGTTCAACATGTGGAACTCGTCCCAGGTCAGGCCGCCGGACTTGGCCAGGGCCAGCAGGTCGGTGCCGCCGGCCACGTTCACGGTCTCAAGCTTCGGGGCCGCGTCCCAGCGCACGGGGTCGAAGCCCAGGGCCTCGAGGTTCTGGAAGATCTTGGTGATGGCGATGAACTTGGGCACGTAGTTCTGGGTCTCTGGCTTGAGGCGCGCGCGGCGGTTCAGGAGGTTGTTGCGGCTGACCAGATCCATGAAGTCGTCGGCGTCGGTGCCCGCCAGGGCGCGGGAGATCTTGCCCTCGCCCGCGTTGTACGCGGCCAGGGCCAGGTACCAGTCGCCGAACATGTCGTTCAGGAAGGCCAGGTACTTGCCCGCAGCCTCGGTGGCCAGGCCGGGGTCGCGGCGCTCGTCGATCCACCAGTCCACGGTGAGGCCGTACTTGCGGCCGGTGTAGGGCATGAACTGCCACATGCCGCCCGCGCCAGCCCAGGAGTAGGCGTAGCAATTGTAGCCGGACTCGGCGAAGGGCAGCATGGCCAGGTCCTGGGGCAGGCCGTTTCGGACCAGGGACTCGCGCACGCTGGGCAGGTGGGCCTCGGCGCGCTTGAGCCAGCGGGCGAAGGTCTCGCGCGCCGGGCCGGTGTAGTAGGCGAAGTAGCGCTCCACTTCCTTGGACTCAAAGAGGTCGAGGTCGAAGTCCAGGCCGGATTTCAGGCTCAGGATGCGGCGCTGCTCAGGGGTGAGCACAGGCTCCTGGGCCAGGGGCGGGGTGGTGACTTCGGGCTCGAGCATGGCGCCGGTCTGGCCGGGGGTCATGGACAGGGAGGACATGTCCGGTTCGAGGTCGGCATCGTCGTCGAGGGTGGCCGGTTTGGCCAGGGGTTTGGTCATGGGCTTGGCCGGGTTGCGGGGCTGGGCCAAGGCCAGGCTCGGCTGAGCCAGGGCAGGGGACTGAAAGTTTTGGGTGGTCTGGGCCTTGACAGGGGCGGTGATGTCGCTATTCATGGTCGAGCACGACCATAGGACCGTCGAGAGGACGATGAGGCCCAGCACGGTCAGATTTTTTCGCTTGATCATAGTCATAGGAAAGGTTTCCTCCGGTCGGCGGCGCGGGTGGAGAGAAGGCTCCTGAGATTGGGGCCACATACATAATGTAGGAACCCCGTGCGCCGATTTTTGGATACGCAACAAGACACCACACAATACACCTGTTTTTTCTCTCTGGCAAGCTGCACAGGCCTGCCCGAGCACCTGAGGTAAACCATGGCAGATTCAAGGAAACCTTCGCGCCCCAGCACTCCGCGCAAACCTGGACCGGCCCGCAAGCCGCGCGCCGGACAGGGCAAGCGCGAGGACAACGAGTGGAGCTCCAGCGGCCCCAAACGTTCCGGCGGACCCAAACCCGCCGGGAGCGGCTACGCTCCGTCCAAGCCCGCAGGCAAAGGCCCTGGCAAGCCCGCAGGCAAGGGCCCGGGCAAGCCCACGGGCAAGCCCGGCGCGAAGTATGGCGGCAAGCCCGGAGAAAAGGGTTCTGCTCCCCGTGATGACAGGCGTGACGCCAAGCGTGACGACAAGCGCGATGCCAAGCGTGATGAAAAGCGTCCGCCGCGCCAGGACGACCGGCCCGACCGTAGCCCGGCCCGCCCCCCCCGTCAGGACAACCGGCCCGAGCGCCCGGCCAAGGAAGCCAGCCGCAAGGTGCACGACGACTTTGACATCGACATTGACCACTCCTTTGAGCGCGACCCCAACGCCGAGCCCGCAGCCTTCCCCAAGCCCGCCCGCCCGGCCAGGGCGTCCGCTGGCGCCAAGCCGAGCGAGCGCGACTCGCGCCCGGCCCGCCCGCGTTACGAAAAGTCGGACAAGCCCGGCAGGCCCGAGCGTCCTGGCCGCCCCGACCGGCCCGGAACCTTCAGCAAGGCCGCGCCACGCACTTCCGACGCCGAGCCGGAAGACGGCAAGAGCATCACCGCCGGGCGCAACCCCGTGCGCGAGTTGCTCGAGTCCGCACCCAAACGCATCGACACCGTGCTGGTGCGCAAGGGCCAGCGCGACGCCAAGGTCCAGGAGATCGTGTCCCTGGCCGACGACAACCGCATCAAGGTCCAGTTCGTGGACGACCTGACCCTGCGCCGCCTGTACTCCGGCAGCCACCAGGGCGTGGTGGCCATCACCGCAGCCGTGGAATACGCCGAACTCGACGTGCTCATCGCCAGCGTCAAGGACGCGCCCCTGCCCGTGCTCCTGGCGCTGGACCAGGTGCAGGACCCCGGCAACCTCGGGGCCATGGCCCGCACCGCCTGGGCCCTGGGCGCCGCCGGAATCATCGTGCCCAGGCACGGCGGGGCCTACATCGGGGCCGGGGCCATGCGCTCCAGCGCCGGCGCCCTGCACCACCTGCCCGTGGCCCGCGTCACCAACCTGTCCCAGACGCTCGACACCTGCGCCGATGCCGGGCTGTCCATCCTCTGCGCCGATGCCGAGGGCGAAAACCTGTACACCGCCGCCATCCACCTGCCTGCCGTGCTCGTGCTCGGCGGCGAAGGCAAGGGCGTGCGCTTTGGTGTGGGCAAGCACTGCCAGCTGCGCCTGGCCGTGCCCCTGCGGCGCACCTTCGACTCCCTGAACGTGGCCCAGGCCGCCGCCATCTGCCTGGCCCGGCTGGGACAACTGTAGAGAATAGCCTCCGGCGGCTGGGGGGCTTGAAGCCCCCCAGACCCCCCCCATTGCGCCGAAAGGGCTGGCTCAGGAGGAACCTGAGCCAGCCCTTTCGGCTTGTGTGGGCTTGCCACGGGAGCGCGCCTTTCTCTTTGCCATCGTGCCTCAACTCAAAACAGGGCCAACCGCGCGCGGGGCTTTTCGGAGTCTTCGACGAAAAACCCGCGCGCATTGTTCGCGGGCCAAGCCAACGCATCCCGCCCAGGCCACCCCGGCCCAGGCCATATGGGGGGTCCGGGGGCCTCAGGCCCCAGGCCGCCGGAGGCAGCTCCCGCCGCCAGTTCTGCCGGGTGCTCCACGTGGTGCTTGGCGAGCGCCGGGAATTGCGCTAGTCGTATCGACCATGATTGCACGCAAGAAAACCCGCGAGGTCCGTGTCGGGGCCGTGGGCGTGGGCGGGGACAACCCGGTCCGCGTCCAGAGCATGACCAACGTGGACACGCGCGACATCAAAGCCGCCACGGCCCAGGTGTGCGAGCTGGCCCGCGCCGGGTGCGAGATCGTGCGCCTGGCCGTGCCGGACGAAGAGGCCGCCAAGGCCTTGGCGCACATCCGCGCGGGCTCGCCCGTGCCGCTCATCGCGGACATCCATTTCGACCACCGCCTGGCGCTCATGGCGCTGGACGCTGGCGTGGACGGCCTGCGCATCAACCCCGGCAACATCGGCGGCAAGGCCAAGGTCGACGCCGTGGTCAGCGCGGCTGCGGAGCGCTCTGTGCCCATCCGCATCGGCGTGAACAGCGGTTCGGTGGAGAAGAAGCTGCTCACGCGCTTTGGCGGGCCGACCCCGGAAGCCATGGTCGAGAGCGCGCTGGGCCATGTGGCGCTGCTGGAACGCCGCAATTTCCACGCAATCAAGATTTCGCTCAAGTCCTCCAGCGTGCTCAACACCATCGCGGCCTACCAGCTGCTGTCCACGCGCGTGGACTATCCGCTGCACATCGGCGTCACCGAGGCCGGCACGCTCCTGCCCGGCGCGGTCAAGTCCGCCGTGGGCCTGGGCGTGCTGCTGTATCAGGGCATCGGCGACACCCTGCGCGTATCTTTGACCCACGACCCGGTGGCCGAGATCGGCGTGGCCTACGACATCCTGCGGGCGCTTGGCCTGCGCGAGCGCGGGCCCGAGGTCATCTCCTGCCCCACCTGCGGACGCACCGAGATCGGGCTCATCAGTCTGGCCGAGGAAGTGCAAAAACGCCTGCGCGACGTGCCCGAGGTCTTCAAGGTCGCGGTCATGGGCTGCGTGGTCAACGGGCCGGGCGAGGCGCGCGAGGCCGACATCG
>CAZXZF010000040.1:0-5511 GCA_964645095.1 uncultured Desulfocurvus sp.
GGGTGAAGTCGCCCTCGGCCATGGCCTTGGCAAAGGCCACGCCCTGCATCACCGGGCGCGTGATGCCCACGGTGAGGAAGAAGGCCACGACGCAGCCGAGCAGCAGGGCCACAACCAGGCCGGTGATCATGATGGTGCTGGCCGCGGACAGGGCCGCGGCAGCCAGGGCCGAGCTCTCGGTGGTCTCCTTCACGCCAGCGTCGGACGTGTCCCTGGCGGCTGCGAGCACACCCTGCGAGGCTTCGAGGCGCTTGCTGGCCAAAGCAGTCATCTCCTCGCCGTTCTTCAAGAAATCTTCCAGGTTCTTTTTATATGTTTCGCAGCTGGTCTTTATCAAATCCAACTGTCTGAGATTGGCCTCATCGTGGGTCGCGGGCCTGATCTTCTCAACGATTTTCAATATTTCATCGAAATTTTTCATGATCTCAAGGACATGCTTGTTGTCGCGCAGGGCCTGGGACTTCCAGTTGTTCATCCGGACGGCATTGAGGAGATCGAAAATATCGCTTATCCAGTTGAGCTTGTTGACGCGCTCCCTGATCTTCTTGACATCGGCCTTGCCGGAGAGGTCCTCGGAGAGCTTCTTGTTCTGGCCCTCCCGGTAGTCTTCGCAATTCTTCATAAGGATCGTGACGGAGGCAACCATGGCCTCCATGTTCTTGTCCTTGGCCGCGTCCAGCTCGTAAGTCTTCTGGATCAGCGCCTTGTATTCGGAAACCTTGCCCGTGGCCTTGGCCGCGTTCTCCTTGAGCTTCACCAGGCCGGGATGCTTCTGGACCAGGGCCGTGGCGGTGGCCAGGGCCTTGTCCACATCGGCCAGATGCTTGCCCGTCTCCGTCCAGTAGGCGTCATCTCCGGTAAGCCCATAGGCCCGCATGGAATACATGGTGAGCAGCGCGTTGCGCTCCATGTCCACGGCCACGGCCACCTGGGGCGCTATCTCCGACTCCAGGCTGTCGGCGACGGTGCCCACGCGCTTCATGTTCCAGATGGCCACGCCACCCAGCAACATGGCGATAACAATGAGGATGCCGAAACCTCCGCCGATTTTTGTCCCGAGCTTCAGGTTCTTGAGCATGGCGCTTTCCTCCGCTTCTCTTGATTGTTGTTGTTCAGCCAAGTATCCGTGCTGGCGCTTGCGCTTTCTGTTAAGAGCAGTGCCGCCCGGAAGGCGGCTCCGACTCCTGCGTGAGGGGCTCGTGGGCCTGGTCCTGGCTGGCCGCGTTTCCGGCCACGCGGATGACGAAGATCTCCCCGCTCCCCAGATCGAAAAGGATCTCCTTGGCCTCGCGGGAGCCGGAACAGCCGATGACCGTGGCAAAGGGCGGCTGGCCGCCCGTGGCTGTCTCTGCGCGGCGGTCCGCGCCGGGGGAAGCGGACAGCGCCGTCCCGGACAGGAGCAGCAGCCCGAAGACCAACGCGAACATTTTTTTTCATGATTCCCCCCCAGGATGAACTGCACCGGCCAGGCGATACACTTGGCCGGTCATGTGCACCCGCACTGTCTCCAATACAGGCGTGCCGGGGGGCGCCAAGTAATGAGACGAGCTTGAGTCTGCTTGTGAATTAATTCATTTTCAGAATGAGTGCAAGAATTTTGAATACTTCCGCCCCGCCAAGTGCAGAAGGCCAGGTCTGGCCCAGGGCGAGACCTCTCTCCTCTGTTTAGCGGGGCATCCGGTCAAAACGGGGATGACTCCATGCAGGACAGTGATGCTGGAGTGCGTGGGGAAGCGATTCGGAGCGCTGGAAGGCCTCACGCCGGTTCGAATGGCTCCCGGACAGCGGCTCCTGCCACACGGCTGCGGAGACTGTGGGATTCGCCTCCATGCTTGGCCTGCTCCCGCGGTTACGCCTTGCGCAGCCCGGAGCAACGGCATGGCCGAGGCCTTTGTGAACGCCTTCAAGCGGGACGGCGTGCTCGTCAACGAGCGCCTTGACGCGGAAACTGTTCCGGCTCAGCTGCTGGGGCCAGGCCGGAGGCTATTCCGCTCCCCCTTTGCCGGTCTGCTCCGCCACCCTGTCCAAGGCCTTCTTGAGCTCCTCCAGCTGCACCGGTTTGGGCACATGATCGTCCATGCCCGCCGCCAGGAACTTCTCGCGGTCCCCGGGCATGGCATAGGCAGTCAGGGCGATGACCGGAGTCCTCGCCTTGCCCACAAGCTCGGACATGCTGCGGATGCGGCTTGTGGCCTCGACGCCGTCCATCTCCGGCATCTGGACATCCATCAGGATGCAGTCGAAGTCGTTCCGCATCAGGGCGTCGAGGGCCTGCTTCCCGTTATTGGCGGTGATGACCTCGTGGCCCATGCGCTGGAGCATGACCAGCATGCCCATCCGGCCGATGGGTTCGTCATCGGCCAGGAGTATCCTCAAGGGTCTGGCGGCACACAGCTCGACACCTCGCAGCGTGTTTCCCCCGGCCAGATCCGTTTCGGCCAGGGCATCGACGAGCAGGCTTAGGTAGACCGTGGTGCCGACGCCGACCTCGCTGTCCACGCAGATGCTGCCGTCCATGAGCTCCACGATGCGCTTGACTATGGCCAGCCCAAGCCCGGCCCCCTCGTAGGGCCGCGCATAGCCTGAATAGGCCTGGTTGAACCGGCCGAAAACATGGCCGATCTTTTCGTCGGGGATGCCGATGCCGGTGTCGCTGACCGCGAGGTACAACCTGGTCCTGCCGGGATGGCAGACGGACTGGCCGGACCAGACGTCCACCTGCACAGAGCCGGTTGAGGTGAATTTCACCGCGTTGCCCACGAGGTTGAAGAGGATCTGCCGGATGCGCGCCACGTCTCCGCCCAGGCACGCCGGCACGTGCGGGTCGATCTGGGTATTCAGGGCGATGCCCGCCCTGGAACAGGCAACGTGGAACATGTCTGAAACCGCGCACATCAGTTCATTGGGAGCAAAGGGGCAGCGGGTCAACGCGAACTGCTCCGTCTCCATCTTCGAGAAGTCCAGGATGTCGTTCAAGAGCGAGAGCAGCCTGCGCCCGGCATCATAGGCCATGCCGGTGAAGCTGGCCCGCTCCTCCGGCGTGACATCCTGCTGGAGCAACTGGAGCATGCCGAGCACGCCGTTCAAGGGGGTGCGGATCTCGTGGCTCATGTTGGCCAGAAACTCCGACTTGGCGCGGTCCGAGGCCTCGGCCAGCTCCTTGGCCTGAAGCAGCTCGGCCTCGACCTGCTTGCGCCCCGTGATGTCGAGGAACATGACCGCCAGGCGCGTTGGCGAGACCGCGAAACAGAGCACCTCGTAAGTGCCGGAGGAACGCTCGTCCTCATAGCCGAACTGCTCGGTATGCCAGGGGGCCCCTGTGGTGACGACCGTGAGGTAGCGGTCAGGGACCTCCGTTTCCTCAAGCATCGGGAAGGCCGCCAGGATGTCCTTGCCGATGAGCTGCTCATGCTGCAGCCCGAGGATGGTATCCGCCGCGGGGTTGGCCCCGCCAAAGACGAGCCGCCCGTCCTTGAGGTCATACAGGTGCATGCCGATGGGTGCGTTCTCGATGATGGCCCGCAGGGCGGATTCGCTGTTGACCAGCGCCGCCAGGTTTTTCTTGTGTTCGGTGATGTCGGACATCACCCCGACCATGCCCGCCGGTTTGCCCGCTGGACCCTTGATCACGGCCTTGTGGAAGAGGATGTCGTGCCGGGCTCCGTCGGCGCCGGTCACGACCCCCTCGTATTCCTGAACGCCGCCGCAGGCCAAAAGCTCGCGGTCCATCCTGTCGTACACATCCGCCAACTCGGACGGAAAAAGCTCCTGAACGGATTTGCCGAGCAGCACCTCCGCAGGGATGCCCAGCAGCGCGGACATGGCGGAGTTGCAGGCCGTGTAGCGCAGATTCTCGTCCTTCGCGAAGATGGGCGTGGGAGACGAGTCCAAGATCGTCTGCATGATGCTGGCCCGATGATCCAGCTCCCGCCGGGCCTCCTGCTCCCTGCCGGCGTTCTCGCTCATGGCCAGACGGCTCTCCGCCAGGTTCTCCAGGAAGCCCGCAAAGGCTTTGTTGTAGGCCAGTATGTTGTCCACCTTCTGCCGGGTGAACGAGGGCACCCGGCGCAGGGCGTCAAGGTAGCCGGCCTCGTCAAAGCCGAACGCCTTTCCCTGCTGCCGGAAGTACTCCAGGTCCGGCTGCTCGCCTTCATAGAAGAACTGCCCCAGGAACAGCGTGGCGAGGTGCTGACCGCGCAGCATGATGGGCACGCCGATGTCCCACAAACCGTTCTTGCATTTGTAGGCGCTGGCCTGGCCCTGGGCCAGGGAACTGGTGATGGTGCGGTCGCTCTCCTGGCAGCGGGCTGCGGCTTTCGGGTGGGCGCGGTGGTAGTTCAGGCAGATGTCCTGCCACCCGGCTCCGGCATGGATGGAGCCGTCATGGGCGTCGATGATGCCGCTGGGCATCCCGGTGGCGGCATAGTGCGTGGCAATGAGGGCCTGTATCTGGGGCAGGTCGAGAAAGTCTGTAAACCTGTATGTCACGAAGGCCTCCACGACCTTGGCTATGTTGACCCCAAAAGACTGCGCCTCCGAGGAGCCTCCCCCTCTGGCGGGGTCGATGTGAAATTCCAAGATTTACGGCTCATTTGTTGCGGTTTCCGGCAAGATGCTGGGCTGATTCGTACGGCCCTCCGGCGTGCGTCTCCGAGTTGCTGTTGGAACCCGCGACCTCGGACGCGCTGGTGATTTGGGCCATGGTCGTCTCAAGGGCCTTGTGCCGAAGCGGCTTCTTCATGCAGGCGACGACGCCCCGACGGTGGAAATCGTTGATGATGTCCTTCAGCTCCTCCACGCCCGTGGCCACCACCACCTGGGCGGGCCGGGGAATGTGCTGGCGGTGCTGCGCCTCGTACTCCCTGATTTTGTCGATGGCCGTGAGGCCGTCCATCACCGGCATCTGGAGGTCCATGAAGATGACGTCAAAGGGCTTGCGGCCCAGCGCGGCGTCGACGTAGGCCCGCAGGGCGGCCGCGCCGTTGCCGACGGCATGGCAATGCCCATAGCGGTCAAGCTCCTCCTTCAAGCTCATCCTGCATATCTGGTCATCCTCAACGATCAGGATGCGCATGCCTTCTCCTTCGAATTCGCGTTGACCATCGCTGAGGCCGGGATCAGGCCCGAGCGCCCCGAAGGGCCAGAACCGCCAAGGCCAAGGTTCAAGTTCCCCGCGCAAGCCATGAGGCCACCGCCACGGTCCGCTGCCGGAAGGGGCTCCGGCCCAGCGGGCGGCCCAGCAGGCGGCCCACCGGACAGGGGGGCATTTCTGAGCCGCGTCCACATGTACACCAGCCGGAGGTTTGTGGCTAGTGCCTCTGAAACAAATTCTGGCAGCGGCGCGCCCGGCATGGCTGTTGGCAGCTGCTGCGGGCATTTGCAGGGAAAGATGGCCGGGGGAGAAAATGACGCGCCGGTGCGGCGCGGCACGCCTGGGCACTGCTGCGCAGGGGCCGCCAGCCTGCCGCCTACCCCAGCAATCTGGCCCCAGCAATCTGGCCCCAGCAATCT
>CAZXZF010000040.1:5611-11158 GCA_964645095.1 uncultured Desulfocurvus sp.
CCAGCCTGCCGCCTACCCCAGCAATCTGGCCCCAGCAATCTGGCCCCAGCAATCTAGCCGTGGGTGGCCAGCGCGATGAGGGCCTCGGCCGTCTCCAGCGGATCGCCGGAAAACTTGAGCCCCACCTCGTCCCCGCGCACCCAGGCGACCACGCCCGGGAGCTGTCCGCAGGCCTTGATCTCAAGGGTCAGCTCCTGGCCCGCGCAGTAGATTCCCCAGACCCGAAGCTTGGCCCCGCCCACGGAGACGTTGACGACCTCGCAGGCCTCCCAGACCTTTTCATTCAAGAGCCGCCCGCCCACGAGCACCGTCTGGCGGGCGTGGTCCCGGTGGTCGGAACCTGAAGGCGTGCTTGCGGCTGGGCCGGATGTGTTCACGGTCGCTCCAATGGATCGGGCTATTTCGAGGTCATGGTCCACACCCCGCGCCAATCCTGGGGAGGTGCGGCGATCAGGGCCTCGCAGCGTTCGATGTAGGTTTGGGAAAGCTTGTCCGCGGGATTCAGGCCCAGGGTTTCGGCAAAGGACTTCACCGCCTTGGCAAAATCCCCGGCCCGGTAGGCCGTGCGGCCTTCCTTGAAGTGTCCCGTGGCCTCCATGAGGTTGGGGAACGTCTCCTCGGTGTGGTAGTCCAGCACCTCGAAGATGCGCACGGGCTCGGTCTTGCCCTTGACCACCACGTCGTCCACGTCGCGCATGCGGTAGGTGCCCTTGAGCTTGGCCCGGGTGAACTCGCTGATGAGGATGTGCGCGCTGTACTGCTTGCAGGCGCTCTCCAGGCGCGCGGCCAGGTTCACCCCGTCGCCGATGATGGTGTAGTCCATGCGCTTGGGCGAGCCGATGTTGCCGGAGACAACCTGGGCCGAGTTCATGCCGATGCCGATGTCGATGGGCTTGTTGCCCACGGCCGCGCGCTGGGCGTTGAACGCGGCCAGGGCCTGGATCATGGCGATGGCGCAGCGCAGCGCCCGGTCCTCGTCGTCCCCATGCGCCAGCGGGATGCCGAACACGGCCATGATGGCGTCGCCGATGAACTTGTCGAGCATGCCGCCCTCGGCCTGGAGGCAGTCGACCATGAGGGTGAAATAGTCGTTCAGGAAGCTCACCGTGCCCTGGGCGCCCAGGCTCTCGGTCAGGGTGGTGAAGCTGCGGATGTCCGAGAAGAGCACCGTGACGTCCACCACCTTGCCGCCCAGGATGTCCTCGCCCCCGGCCATGAGCTGGTCGGCCAGCTTGGGGTCCATGTAGCGGCTCATGGTCGACTTCATGCGCTTTTCGCTGGAGATGTCCTCGATCATGAGCATGGTGCCGAGCTTTTTCTGCTCCCCGCTCAAAAGCGGCAGCACCGAGACGTTCACCGAGACGCTGCGGTCCGAAAACACCAACTCGGCGTCCATGCTGATGTCCGGGGCCTGGGAGGATTCCACGGCGGTCACCTTGTCCGCCAGCCAGGCGTTGGCCCCGGTGAAGAACTCGGCGAAGCTCTGGCCGAGCAGGCCCTGGGCCTCGCCGTTCTTTTCCGAAGCGAGGATGCGCAGGCCTGCGGCGTTGCAGGTCTTGATGCGGCCGTCCTCGTCGAGGGTGATGACGCCGTTGCTCATGCTCTGGAGCATGCTCTCGTTGTAGTTCTTCATGCTCTGCACGTCGCTGAAGAGCTTGGCGTTCTCCAGCGCGATGGAGATCTGGGCCGTGAAGGCCTTGAGCCGGGACTCGTCCTCCGAGGTGAAGGGTCCGCCGTGCCTGTTCAGCACCTGGGTCACGCCGATGACCTTGCCCTCCTTGGTCACCACCGGGGTGCACAGAATGGAGCGCGTGAAGAAGCCCGTCTTCTTGTCAAAGGCCGGGTTGAAGCGCAGGTCGGCGTAGGCGTGGGGGATGTTGACCGAGCGTCCGCTGGTGAACACCGCGCCGGCGATGCCCAGGTGGTTGGGGAAGCGGATCTGGGTGGCGGAGATGCCCTCGCCCACCATGGACCAGAGCTCGCTTGTCTTCTCGTCGTTCAGGAACAGGGTGGAGCGCTCGGCCGAGAGCATCTTGGTGGCCTCGCCCATGACCTTGCGCAAGAGCGTGCCCAGCTCGATCTCCGAGGTCACGTCGGCCACGACGTTCAGGAACTCCAGCTCCTTGGCGCGGGAGGCCTGCATCTTCTCCACGAACTGGGCCCCGGACAGGGCGATGGCCGCCTGCATGGCGATGGCCTCAAGGAGCTTCAGGTCGTCTCGGGAAAAGGCCCCGTCCCTCTTGTTCAGGACCTGGGCCACGCCGATGATCTCGCCCTTGACCGTGCGGATGGGCGCGCAGACGATGTTGCGCGTCACGAACCCGGTGCGCAGGTCCACTTCCCTGTTGAAATACTGGTTCTTGTAGGCATCGGCCACGACCATGCCCCGGCCCGTGGTGAACACGCGGCCAGCCACGCCCGTGCTGTTCAGGATGCGGATGCGGCGGCTCTGGGTGCCCTGGGCCACGATGGAGTAAAGCTCGCCGGTCTCGGGGTCGTTCAGGAACAGCGAGCCGCGCTCGGCCCCGAGCTCCCAGCTGGTCATCTGCACCAGGGCCTGGAGCATCTCGTCCAGGGTGTCCAGCCCGGCCAGCCGGTGGGACACGCCCAGCAGCATCTCGGAGCGCTCCGGAGGCAGCTTGCCGGCGCCAGCGCCCTTGGGGGGCCTGGCGGATGTCCTGGCCGGTGCTTTCGCGGACTTGGCCGACACCTTGGACGGCGGCTTCGGAAGGGTCGGTGCCTTCGGGGACTTGGCCGACACCTTGGGCGGCGCCTCCGGAAGGGTCAATGCTTTCGCTGACTTGGCCATCACTTCCGCCCTCCGGCCTCAAGGGCCTCGCGCAGGACCACCACGGTCTGGCGCAGCTGCGCCAGCTCGTCCTCAAGGGCCCGGCGCTCCAGCCTGGAGCGGTCGCGCTCGTCCATGAGGGCCTGCTCCAGGCGCTCGCGCAGGGCCTGGACGGCTGTCTGGAGCTCGCGGTTTTCGCCCTTGCCCTGGGCCACGGCCTCCTGGACCTGGCGGTCGCGCTCATTGCGCAGGGTCTCCAGGGCCTCGCGCAGGGCGATCACCGCAGCCTTCATGTCCTCGATCTCGCCCTGTGAGGCGGCCACGGCCTTCTGCACCGCGGCGTTCTTGTCCAGCACCAGGGCCTCCAGGGACTGGCGCATGGCCGCGATGGAGTCCTTCAGGTGGCGGTTCTCGGCGTGCAGCGCGCTGAGTTCCTGGGCTGGGTCGGGCGTGTGGGCCATTGTCGTCCTGTCCGGGTCAAGGTGTACGTCGTGGGAGCCGGGCTTATATCATCGACGAATTAAAGGATTCTTGGCCGACTTGTCAATGCAACGCCCCTGGCCCTCGGGTTGAACCAAGAGGCTGCCAAGAGGCTGCCAAGAGGCTGCCAAGAGGCTGACGGGAGGGGCACAGCACTGGCCAGGGGCTCACAGAGGAAGCCCTCGGGCCAAAGACTTGGGCGCAGCCGTCAGGCCGCCTGCCCGAACATGTCCCAGCTCCGGCCCCAGCCCCGGCCCCGGCCCTGGCACTGGTCCTGGTTCTGGTCCTGACGAACCGGCAGCCACGACACCGGCCCCAAAACCGGAATCGAAGGAGGAACAGAGACCGTGCCGCCGCCCTGCTCCAGCACCACGCGCCGCCCCTGCGGGGCCTCGACCACGCCCAGCGCCTTCAGATGCTCGGCCAGGGCGTCGTGCTCCAGATACCCGGTGTCCACGCGGCTGCCCGGAGCGCCCTTCAGCGTGGCCAGGCCGTCGCCGCCGCCCGCCAGATAGCTGTTGGTCACCAGCCGGTAGGTGGCTGCCGGGTCGATCTCCGCAAAGCTGCCGTCGGCCCGGCGCACGCGCAGGGAGCCGATGCGGCTGCCTTTGGGCCGGGCCGGGTCAATGGTACAGGTGAACCCGGCCGCGTGGAACACCCGGAGCGTGCGCCAGTCGATGCCCCCTCCCAGCGCGCCGTCCGGAGGGTGGACCTTGAGGCGGAACTCCGCGGCCTCCTCCAGGACGCCTTTGAACCCGGCCCCGCTGACGTCGAGCGTGACCAGGGTGTTGCCAAAGGGCAGCACGCCCATGACCATGCCAAGGGTGAGTTCGCCCTGGAACAGGTCCTGGCGCAGGCCACCGGGCATGAGCAGGGCCAGCTCAGCGCCCGGAATTTTGGCCAGGTAGGCGTCGGCCACGATTGCGCCGGGGTCCGTGGCTGTGCCCCGGACAAGGTCCGCCACGGCCCTGGCCCCGATCTGCGCGTTGCGGAAGGCGTCCAGCTGCCGGGCATAGGGCTCCAGCCCCTTTGCCAGCTCGGCGTCCTCGGGCACCACGCGCGCCACGCCCGAGGCCGTGAGCGCCGCCACCAGGGCCGCCTGCTCCGGCGAGCCCTTGGGCACGGGCTTCCCGTCCCGGCTGAAGTCCTCCCCGGCCAGGAGCATGGGCCGGGCCGTGTAGCTCACGATTTGCCCCTCGGCGTCGAAGGACAGCGTCAGCACCCCGAGCTGCACGCCCCAGCGCCAGGCCTGGACCACCAGCACGCGGCCGCCCGTCGGCCCAAGCACCTCGGTCGGATACGGCCCGGCCGAGACCAGGCCGAGCATCGCCAGCCGGGCCGGGTCGCCCAGGAGCGTGTGGGAGTGGCCGCCCACGATGACGTCGATGCCCGGCACGGCCTTGGCCAGGGCGATGTCCGCATCAAAGCCCAGGTGGGAGAGCACCACGATCCTGTCCACGTCCTGGCCGCGCAGCTCCTGCACGGCAGCGGCCACGTCCGGGGCGGCCTCGTGGAAGGCCACCTGGCCCACGCTGGTGGTGATCCTCGGCGTGCTGGGCGTGGTGGCGCCGATGATGCCCACGCGCTCGCGCCCGAACAGCCGGACCACGTAGGGCCGGATGCGGCCCGCCAGGGCAGGCTCGCCCGAGACGTCGAGGTTGGCCGCGAGCACCGGGAACCTGGCCCTGGCCGCCAGCGAGCCGGTGAGCTCCGGCCCCTTGTCGAACTCGTGGTTGCCCAGGGTCATGGCGTCCAGGCCCAGCTGGTTCAGGAACTCGACGTCCACCCTGCCCTGGAACACGTTGAAGAAGAGCGTGCCCTGCACCGCGTCTCCGGCGTGCAGCGCCAGCACGTTCCTCTCGCTGGCGCGCACCTCGCCCAGGGCCGTCTTGAGCCGTGCGAACCCGCCAAGCTGCGCCTTGACCTTCGCGCCCGCCAGGGTCAGGCCGGTGTCCACGGGCTCCAGGTTGGAGTGCGTGTCGTTGATGTGGGCGATGGTCAGGGTGAAGGGCTCAGACCTGGGCTGGTGCGCGGACGGATGCCCGGAGCGGGCGCAGGCCGCGAGCACAACGCTCAAGGCCAGAAACACGGCGGTCAGTTTTTTCAGGGGCACGGGGTTCCTCCGGCAATGCTTGGCCGGGGCGGACAGGACGCCAGTCCCAGCCCGGTTTGCTGCATATATGGCACGCTTGTAGCGCACCGGGCGGGCCGGGGACAAGCCTTTCCCCGGCCTTGGCCTGCGGCCTTCCGCTGCGGCGCTGGGCTGAGACGGCGGCCTG
>CAZXZF010000040.1:11258-15216 GCA_964645095.1 uncultured Desulfocurvus sp.
GATTCAGGGTTGGACGGCCGGGCAGGACAACAGGGCCGGGCGACGGGATCGGGCGACAGGATCGGGCGACATGACCGGACAGCAGGGCCGGGCCAGGCGCGGACGAGTGGCGCGGCCTCGAAGGGAATCCGTGGTCCTGACTGGGCGGAAACGCTCAGGCGTCCTGCCTTGGACCTTCAGGTATAATCAATGGGATCAGTGGCGCGACCCTAGCTGTCGATGTCGCGGCCCAGGTAGGCGCACTGCACGTCGCGGTTGGCCAGCAGCTCGCGGCTTGCGCCCTCAAGGGTCACGCGGCCCGTCTCCAGCACGTAGCCCCGGTCGGCGATCTTGAGCGCGCGCCGGGCGTTCTGCTCCACCAGCAGCACGGTCAGCCCCAGGCGGTCGCGCAGGGTCACGATGTGCCGGAAGATCTCGCGCGTGACCAGCGGGGCCAGGCCCATGCCCGGCTCGTCCAGCAGCAGCACCCGGGGCCGGGCCATGAGCGCGCGGCCGATGGCCAGCATCTGCTGCTCCCCGCCGGAGAGGGTGCCTGCGGCCTGCTTCCTGCGCTCGCGCAGCACCGGGAACATCTCCAGGATCTTGGCCAGGTCCTCGGCCACGGCCTCGCGCTCCTGCGAGCCCCGGCAGTACCCGCCCAGGCGCAGGTTGTCGGCCACGGAAAGTGGGCTGAACACGAGGCGGCCCTCGGGCACGTGGGACACGCCGCCCTGCACGATGCGCTCCGGCGCGCGGCGGGTGATGTCCGCCCCGGCAAAGGAAATCGTGCCCGCGCTGGCGCGGATGAGCCCGGAGATGGTGCACAAAAGCGTGGTCTTGCCCGCGCCATTGCCGCCGATGAGCGAGACGATCTCGCCCTGGCGCACGTTCAGGCTGACCTGGCGCAGGGCGTGGATCTTGCCGTAGAACACATCCAAATTGGTTATTTCGAGCAGTGGCGCGTTCATGTCTATCCCTGCTTCAAGGGCCTGTTTCCAAAAGATTGCTTTCGTTCCCCTGGCGAAGAAAGAGGCGCCCCCTTCGGGGTTTCATGGGGGATGTGGCCGCCGCCTGAAGGCTATTTGATTTCTATCGGCTCATGACTATGTCCAGGGGGCAAATGACGCTTTGAGAAACAGGTCCTAGTCCTCGTCATCGCCCAGGTAGGCGCTGATCACCTGGGGATCGCGCTGGACCTGGGCCGGGGTGCCCCGGCTGATGGCCTGGCCGAAGCAGAGCACCAGCACCTGGTCGCTGATGCGCATGACCAGGTCCATGTCGTGCTCCACCAGCATGATGGACAGGTTGAAATGCTCCCGCGCGCGCAGGATGAGGTCGGCCAGGACCTGGGTCTCGCTCATGTTCAGGCCCGCGGCGGGTTCGTCGAGCAGGAGCAGCCGGGGCCGGGCCCCCAGGGCCCGGGCCAGCTCCAGCAGGCGCTGCTTGCCAAAGGGCAGGTCCTTGGCCGCGTACTTGGCCAGCTCGAACAGGCCCACGAAGTCGAGCACCTCAAGGGCCTCGTTGCGGATGGTCTTTTCCATGGCCTGGGACGCGCGGGTGTGCAGCAGGCTCTGCCAGGCCCCGATGCGCAGCCGGGCATGGCAGCCGGTCATGACGTTCTCCAGCACCGTCATGTTGGAGAAGATCTCCAGGTTCTGGAAGGTGCGCACCAGGCCCAGGCGGCTGCGCTCGTGGGCCGGGGCCAGGGTGATGTCGTCCGCGCCCAGGCGGAAGGTGCCGCTCTCGGCCGCCACCATGCCGGAGATGGCGTTGATGAGCGTGGTCTTGCCCGCGCCATTGGGGCCGATGACGGCCGTGATCTCGCCCTGCCCGGCCACCAGGTCCACGCCGGAGAGGGCCTGCAGGCCGCCGAAGCGCACGCCCACGTCCACGCAGCACAGCAGGGGCTCAGCCATTGCCGTCCCCCTCCCTGCGGTCCTGCCGGTCCTGGCGGTCCTGACGATCCTGGCGGTACTTGTCGGCGCGCACGTAGATCAGCCGCCAAACGAGCCGCCACAGGCGATGGAAGCCCCCGGCCAGGCCGTCGGGCAGATACATCATGCACAGCACCAATATGCCGCCGAAGAGCAGGATCTCGATGCTCTCAAAGGCGCGCAGGAACTCCGGCAGCACGGTGAGGAAGAACGCGCCCACGATGGAGCCCGGAACGCTGGTCATGCCGCCCAGCACGACCATGACGATGAGCTGCACGGAGAACAGAAAGCCGAAGGACGCCGGGGCGATGAAGGTCAGATAGTGGGCGTAGAGCACCCCGGCCAGGCCCGCGAAGGCTGCCGAGACGATGAAGATGAACAGCTTGTAGCGCGCGATGTCGATGCCCATGGCCTGGGCCGCCTTCTCCGAGGTGTGCAGGGCGCGTAGCGCCCGGCCCACGCGCGAGTGCAGGATGTTGAAGGACAGCCAGACCACCAGGCCCAGGATGGCGGTGATGAAGTAGTACACCGAGAGGTCGCTTGTGAACTCCACCCCGAACAGGGACAGGCGCGGGATGCCCGTGAAGCCGGACGGCCCGCCCGTGACCTCGACCGTCTCGTTGAACAGGATGGACAGGATGACGCCGAAGCCCAGGGTGGCCATGGCCAGGTAGTGGCCCTTGAGCTTCAGCGCGGGCAGGCCCACCAGCGCCGCCACGCCGGAGGTCAGGCCCACGCCCGCAAGCATGGACAGGCCCACGGGCACGCCCAGGGTGGTCGAGAGCGCCGCCGTGGTGTAGGCCGCCAGGCCGTAGAACCCCGCGTGGCCGAGGGATATCTGCCCGGCGTGGCCCACCAGCAGGCTTAAGCCCACGGCGATCATGGCGTTCAGGCAGCACATGGTCAGCACCGTGAGATAGTAGTTGTTGCCGAGCAGCGGCGGCGCGAGCACAAGCACCACCAGCAGGCCGCACAGCCAGCGCATGTCGCGTCCGTAGCCCACGCTCAGACCCGCTTGCCGTCCTTCTGCCCGAAGAGCCCGGAGGGCCGCACGAACAAAAGGACCAGGAGGATGACGAAGGCCAAAGCGTCCTTGTAGGCCGAAGAAATAAGCCCCGCGCCCAGGGACTCCAGCACGCCCAGGATCAGCCCGCCGGCGGCCGCGCCAAAGGGATTGCCCAGGCCGCCCAGGATGCAGGCGGCAAAGCCCTTGAGTCCCAGCATCACGCCCACGTCAAAGGAGGTCAGGGTGATGGGCGCCAGGATGGCCCCGCCCACCGCGCCCACCAGGGCCGAGATCATGAAGGACAAAAGCACCATGCGGTCCACGCCGATGCCCACCAGGGCTGCGGCCTTGGGGTCAAAGGAGCAGGCCAGCATGGCCTTGCCGTGGATGCTGCGCGCAAAAAACGTCTTGAGCCCGGCCAGGATGAGCAGGCTGATGGCCAGCACCCACAGGGTCTGGGGCATCAGCGCCGCGCCGAGAAACGGCAGGGGCGCGCTGCCGGAGAACGGCGGCAGGGCGAAGGTGTCCTTGCCCCAGAGGAGCATGGCCGCGCCCCGGATGAGGATGCTGACGCCGATGGTGATGATGACCAGGTTGATGGGCGGGCAGTCGCGCACCGGGCGGATGGCCAGGCGCTCCACCACCGCGCCGAGCAGCGTGGTCCCGGCCACGGCCAGGGCGATGGCCGCGGGTTCCGGCAGGCCGAGGGCGCGCATGAAGAACACGCTCATCATGCCGCCGAGCATCACGAACTCGCCCTGGGCGAAGTTGATGATGCCGGTGGTGTTGAAGATGATGGTGAAGCCCAGCGCCGTGAGGCCATAGGTGGCGCCCACGGTCAGGCCCGTGATGAGGTATTGCAGCAGGCTTGGCAGATCCATGCGCTTCCAAAGACAAGACGGCCGACGAACCCGAAGGCCCGCCGACCGCGTTGCACGTTATAACGTCAGGCTAGTCGACGACCTTCCACTCGCCCTTCTCGATGGTCACCATGAAGAAGGCGCTCTCGTCCAGGCCGTTGTGGTTCTCCGGGCTCATG
>CAZXZF010000041.1:0-10255 GCA_964645095.1 uncultured Desulfocurvus sp.
CGCCGCCGTGGGGCAGCGCCTGCAATGCGGCGAGGCGGTCATCACCGCGCGCATGATGCAGGATGCAATGACCCATCCAGACTACCGCGGCCGCAGCTTTTTACACCACCTGGGACTGCTCTGCCGAATGGGCATGGAGGAGAGCCGGGAGGTTGGCTACGCCTTCCCTAACGAGAAATCCGTAAACAGCCACCGCCGCAACGGCTGGCGTGAGCTCTGCCATGTGCCCCTGCGGCGCAAGTGCTTGGCGGGAGTTGCTCAAGGTTGCGGCGAGGGTCTGGTCCGGCAATTGGCCCAGGATGAGCGCTTCGACGCCAGGGCCACGGAAGTCTGGGAGCAGTGTGGGCTTTCCATCGGGGTGCGGCGGGACGACGCCTTTCTCAACTGGCGCTTTGCCAAGCCGGGAGCCGAGTACATGCGCTTCTGGGTGGGCGCTGGGAGCGGCTTTCTGGTCCTGAAGGCTTATTTCCAGGAAGGTCGGCGCACGGTGCATCTCTGTGATTTGGTGGTCAAGCGGACGGAGAGGCGGCTGATTCCTGAGGTGTTGCGGCAGTGCGAGTCGCTCGCCCTCGGCCTTGGGGCGGAGGATATGACCGCTTGGCTGGTTGCGGGGCACCCGTACGCTGCCGATTTTGACGCGCGGGGGTGGGCTCTGCAGCCGAGTGGGATGCGCAGCATCTTTGTGTTGCCTCGGGAGGGGGTGCCCACGGATTTTCTCAACCCTGCGTCTTGGCATATCAGTCAGGGAGATAGCGATGTTTATTAACTCGAAGCAGCAGGAGGGGAATATGGAGGCGCTGGTTCTTGTGGCCCATGCCGATGACGAGACTTTGGGCTGCGGGGGCACCATCCGCAAGCTCGTTGCCAAGGGCTGGGATGTCCGGGTTGTCATCCTCTCCAACGGGGTGCTGGATGTCCGGGGACGTGTGGAGGACAACCGGGCGCATGCGGCGGCGGCTTGCGCCCTGCTGGGGGTCGGCGAGCCTGTGCTTCTTGGGTTCGCGGACCAGAAGTTCGACCAAGCGCCCCTGGCGGAGATGGCCGGGGCCGTGTTCAGGCTGGGGCTCGCCCCGGACCTGATCCTGACCCACGCGAGCACGGACCTGAATATGGACCACCGGCTCGCCTGCGACGTGGCCAAGATCGTGGGCCGCCCCAAGTCAAAGCCCGTGTCCATTCTGGGCTGCGAGACCCCCGGAACCAGCGCCTTGAACGGGGCGCCCTTTCCGGCCAATTATTACGTGGACATAAGCAGCGAGCTTGCGGCCAAGGTCGCTGCGTTTTCCCTGTACACCAACGAGTTGCAGGATTTCCCTCATCCCTGTTCAGCCAAGGGCCTGCGCCTCTTGGCAGAATACCATGGCATGCAGTGCGGCTTTCCCCTGGCCGAGGCCTTCACCGTGATCCGCGGATATGAGGGCAGGCTGCCCTAGCTGTCGGCCTTGGCGTCCTGCGGGGCCAAGTAGTGCGGGGTTTTCATCAGTTCCTCTGCGGGCAGGCCGATGCCCAACTCGTGGTTGCAGCGGTCCAGCCATTCCTGAACGATGGCCTCAAGTTCGTCGTCGGGAATGGCGGTCATGTTGAGCCGCAGGTCCTGGCGGTCCCCCAGTTTGAGCAGGTAGTCCTCCTCGTCGGGGATGAACCCGTGGGTGCGGGCGTATTCGTACATGCCTGAGCCCGGTTGCGGGAGCAGAAAGCCCGCCGAGGGGTAGATCCTGTGTTTCAGACAGCATTCAAAGGTCTTGCGGATGGTCTCCCGCGTCTCCATGGGGTAGCCGATGACGAGGCTGGTGTAGGTGACGATGCCTGCGCGCTGGAGCAGCACCGTCTGCCTAGCGAAATCGTCCACGCTTACATTCTTGTTCATCATCTTGAGAATGCGCTGGTCCGATGACTCCAGGGCATAGCCCATGGACAGGCAGCCGGCCTGCTTCATCTTGCGCAGGAGGTCCATGTCCTGCTCTTCCGTGAAGAGGTTGCCACGGCAGCTTGCGCTCCAGAAGAAGTCCAGGCGTTCGGCGAGAATCAGGTCGAGGAGTTCCTCGGTCTGCGGCTTGGAGTAGAAGGTCAGCTCGTCCCAGAAGTTTATGTAATTGATGTCGTAGGTCTCGATGGTGTGCCGGATCTCGTCCACGATGGAGCGGGCGGTCCTGTAACGGTAGGGCAGACCCTGGAAATTGTGGTAGCAGAAGGTGCATTTGCCGATGCAGCCGCGCGCAGTGTTGCAGGGCAGCGCGCGCACCTGCTCGCGCGGGATGGGCAGCGGCTCATTTGCGGAGATGCTGGAATTGTCGATGTACACGTCGCTGTCGAACAGCCCGAAGTCCAGGAGCGGCAGGGTGGAGATGTCCTTGATGTATGGGCGGTCCTCGGTGGCGACGATGGCGCCGTCTTCCAGATAGGCCAGGCCTTTGACGCTGCTGATGGGCGTTTTGTCCCGAAGCGCGGTCAAAAGCTCCACCACAGTCACATCGCCTTCGCCCAGCACGGCGATGTCCGCCTCGGTGCGGTGCAGCAATGTGTCCACGATGGAAGTGGCCACGGAGTTGCCGACAACGATCACGCAGCGCTTGTGGATGGCCCGGATCTGCGCGGCCAGGCGTTTGATGATGCTGTAGCCGGTGACGATGCAGCCCATGCACACCACGTCGTATTCCCGCCTGCCGAGAAGTCCGGTCAGTTCCGCATCGGAGTGGCGGTGCGCATCAATGTCGATGATGTCGAAGGCGAAACCTGCGTTGTGCATGGCTGTGGCGACATAGCCAAGCCCCACCGGGAAGAACTTCACCGGGGAGTTGGGGCGCAGACATACATTGACGAGCAGGATGTTCATTGAGCGTCTCCTAGGTGCCGGAAGGGGCTTCCGTGCGCGTTATTCGGCTGGCTGGCGCATGGGACCGCGCCGCGTGAGCGTTGGCTGAATTTCCTGGCCCGGCCTACTTCCCTCTGGCCGTCCGCCCCACCAGGCGCAGCGCGTCCAGGCACAGGTACATGAGCCTGCGGGCGATGAGCCCCGGAGGGAAGACCAGGATCTCGGAGATGGTGCCGAGCGGTCTGCACAGGAAGCTTTCCATGTACATCCGGAAGGCGAACTTGACGAAGTTGAAGTCCTTGAACTCCGGGGGTCATGAGCGCAGCCTTCGACAGAGGCTTTCCACGTTCACCAGGGCATTGTATCCGTGCTGGTTGATGCGGTGCCGCAGTCGGCGCAGGGCGCCAGGCTTGCGCGTCATGGCGGCGTGCAGCTGTGTGAGTTCCTCCGGAAGCGGCGGCGGCGTGGCCACATGGTCCATGATGGCCTGAAAGTCCTGCGAGGCGAGCATTGCGGCGTGGACGACGGCCTGCTGCGCGGCAACGGTCCCGGTGGCTTCGTGGATGATGGTGGTCCCGATTCGGGCGCTGTACTCCCAGCGAAAGTACTCCCGCGCCTCTTCAAAGCCCAGGCCGTCTTGCTGCGCGATGGCCTGGGCCACGGTCTCAACAATCTGCTCGAAGTCATCCTTCCAGCCGGGCCGCTTGAGCCAATGCACCTGGGTTGGATAGGATTGTAAAAGCGTCCCGCCGGTGCTCTGGTGTGGGTTGGCCTGATGGAGGTAGAAGGGGGCTGCCGTGCGGAGTGTCGTGCCGGAGGCCAGCGTTAGGAAAAGAATCAGATGGTCTGCGAAGAAGATGTCTCCGGGCGAAAGCGTGCGGAGGGTGGAGTATATTTCTCGGAGGTTCGACGTGCGGTGCACTGCGGTCCAGAGGCAGGTGTTGAAGGTCTGGCGGATGAAGGTTTCCAGGCGCGCTTTGGCCGAGGGCTCGGCATTCCCGACAGAGTTGAAGAGGCGTTCTTGAAGCTCCATCTTCCCATAGACGTTGCTGAAAGCGCCCAGGTCAGGGCGAGGGGCCACGGCGAAGTCCTGCATGTCGCCGCCTGCGGCCACGGCAGCGGGATTTCCGTCCAGCAGGGCCATGGCTGCGCGCAGGCCGCCCGGCAGATGGAAATCGTCGTTGCAGCTCACCACCACGTAGGGGGTGCTGATGTGCGTAAGGGAGTCGGCCATCTTGGCGTAGTAGCGGGGCAGGTCGGCGTCCGGGGCGTGGCGCACATAGCCGTAACGCACATGCGGGAACCGGCCCGGATCGGAGAGCATGTTCCGGGTCTCGTCGCCCTCGCTGCCGTCGGCGACCAGGAGGGCGAAGGGCAGGCGCACGTGCTCGGCCCAGGCCATGAACCGCCAGGTGAAGCAGACGTTGCCCTTGATGGGCAGCAGGATGGTGAGGTCGGTGTCCCGGACCATGCGTTTTCCTTGTCGTTCCTAGGCCCTGGCCCGCAGGTAGCCGCCGGGGCTGCAGGTGAAGAGCAGCTTGTTCTCCAGGGCCTGGTCCACCTCGAAGCGCTGCTGCTCGGCCAGGAAGGCATCCAGGGCGGACCTTGGGCTGTTGCCCGGCCCCCAGGGCCTGGGCCGGTGCGTCTGGACCGGGATGTGGTCCAGGATGGTGTCCCCGCAGATCAGGTACTGGCCGGGGCCGACAAAGGGGCTGTAAAGCCGCAGCTCCTCAAGCACATGCTCGTGGGTGTGGTGCGAGTCCAGGATCACCAGCACGTCGCGGCAGCCGCCCAGGCGCTTGGCGACCAGCTCCACGGTGGCCGGGTCGATGGAACTGGCCTGGTGCAGTTCGATGCGCCCAGACACGGAACCCTTGGAGGCCAGGCGCTGGCGCAGGTCATCCGGCACGTAGACGTCGATGCCGATGACGGCTTCGCCCCCGCAGGCCTCAAGCATGGTGGCCAGAAACAGCGACGAGCCGCCCCAGGCCACGCCGCATTCCACGACGAAGCGCGGCCTGGTGCGCCACATGATGTCCTGCACGGCGAACATGTCCTGGGCGGTCTGGAGCACGGGCTCGCCCAGCCAGTTGGTCTGGTGTATCCAGTTGAGGCGGTCGGCACGCACCAGCACGTCCAGGGCGTCCTTTTGCAGGGCCGCGTCCTGGGCCATTTCCTGGGCCTTGTCCACGCGCATGGCCTCGAATTCTTCACGGGTGTACATCGCTTCTTCTCCGTCTACAGGCTGAAAGTATTGGCCCCGCGCAGAAGCGCGATGGTCTCGGCGATGCCTTGCGCCAGGTCGCCCTGGGCCTGGAAGCCCTTGGCCTCGAACTTGGCGCAGGACACGTCGTAGGAGAGCTGGTTCATGATCTTGTGGTCCACGAACTGGACGGAGAGGTCGGGCACGTGCGCCTTGATGGCGTCCACCACCTGGCGCACGGTGCGGTTGTGGGTCAGCACGTTGTAGATCTGCCCGTCGTAGAGCTGCTTCTCCATGATCAGCAGGATGGCGCGCATGGCGTCGGCCAGGTCCAGATAGGGCCGCTTCTGGTCATAGGCCGTGGTCCAGACCGTGATGGGCTGGCCCAGCACGGCCTGCCAGCAGAAGCGGTTCACCGCGGTGTGGAAGCGCATGCCCGGCGAGACCCCGAAGATGGTGCCGAAGCGGCAGACCACGCTGCGCAACCCCTGGGCGTACATGGCCTGCAAGAGCTTCTCCTCGCGGATCTTGGTCTCGGCGTAGGGGCTCTGGGGCTGCAGGTCGCTCTCGGGGCAGTCCTCGTCCACCACCTCGGCCTGGGTGCCGTAGACGCTGGTGGAGGAGAGGTGGATGAGCGGCGCGCCAGCCTCCAGGCAGGCCTCGGCCACGCGTTTGGTGGCCTCGAAGTTCTCGCGCTCCACCTTGCTGGCGATGTCGAAGCTGCCGGCGGCGTTGGTGATGGCCGCCAGGTGCATGACCACGTCCGCGTCCTTGAGCAGCGGGACCAGGTCGAGCTTCAGCACGTCGCCCTCGATGAAGTGGTAACGGGCTGCGGTCGGCAGGTTGAACAGCGAGGGGTAGCGCTGCACGGCCAGGTTGTCGATGAGGACGATCTGTGCGCCGGGGAAGGCCCCGGGCAGGTCGCGGATGAGGCGGGAGCCGATGTGGCCCAAAGCGCCGGTGACGACGATGCGCATGTGTTACCTCAGGTAGTCGTTCAGGTGGGCGGCATAGAACCGCTTGGTTTCCGCAAGCCCGGCGCGCAGATCAACGCGGGGGCTCCAGCCGATGGTCTTCTTGATCTTGGCGTTGCTGATGATGGCATCGCCCACGTCGGTTTTCTTGCGGTCAACGGGCCAGTCCACGTGGCGCACCTCGCCCGCGCCCATGGCCTCCACGGTCAGCCGCGCGATTTCGGCCACGTTGAAGTGCTCGTCGCCCACGACGAAGAAGGTTTCGCCGCGCGCGGCGGGGTGCCGCCCCAGGGCCAGCAGGCCCTCCACGGCGTCGCCGACAAAGATGACGTTTCTTTGTTGCGCGCCGTCGCCGTAAACCGTGATGGCCTTGTTCTGCAGGGCCAGGCCCACGAAGTAGTTGTTGAAGGTGAACTCCGTGCTGTGGATGGCCGCGCGCGGGCCATAGGTGTTGGAGATGCGGGCCACGGTGGCGTTCAGCCCGTGGCTGCGGGCGTAGATGAGTACGTACTTCTCGCTCACACTCTTGTTGGCGGAGTAGATGTCCGTGGGGAACTCGGGGTGGTGCTCGTCAGCTGGCGTGTAGTGCAGGGGCCCCAGCTGGGTGGTGGTGCCCACGTGCACCAGCCGGGCCGCCGGGTTGAAGCGCCGGATGGCCTCCAGCAGGTTGATGGTGCCGGTGCAGTTGATGTCCTGGTCCAGCCAGGGCTCGCGCATGGAGAAGGGGTGCGAGGTGGAGGCCGCGCAGTTGAAGACCGCGTCCTTGCCCACCACGTGCCTGCTCACCCGGTCGAAGTCCTGGATGTCGTGGAAGGCCAGGCGGACTTTTTCCCGCACGCCGTCCAGGTTGGCCATGTTGCCGCCGGAGCGCGGGTCCAGGCAGTCGAAGACCGTGACCTCGGCCCCGGCCTCCACGCAGGCATGCACCAGGTTTGAGCCGATGAAGCCGAGGCCCCCGGTGATGAGGACCTTGGCCCGGTCCAGGCTGCCGTGTTGCGTAAGCGCGTTCATGTTCTGCTCCGATTTCCGTTCTGCCAGGGCCTAGGCCAGGATGGCCTTGATGCCGTCGCACACCTGGACGATCTGCTCCTCGGTGAGGTTCAGGGCTCCGGGCAGGTTGATGCCCCGGGCCGAGACGTCGTAGCTCACCGGGTTCTTTGGCTCATAAATTTTCCGCATGCCCGGATAGGCGTCAAGGCTGGACAGCGGGTAGAAGAAGGGCCGCGCGGGCAGGCCCAGCTTGATGAGCCGGTCCATGGCCTCAAGCTTGGTCAGTCCGTGGCTTTTGCCGAAGACCAGGGCCGTGATCCAGGTGCCGTTGACCCCGCCCTCGGGCTCGGGGTTGAGCTGGATGTCCGGCACATCGGCCAGGTGCTCGCGGTACTTGGCCAGGATCCACTGCTTCTTGCCCACCAGCTCGTCGATGCGCTGGAACTGGGCGTAGCCGATGGCCGCCTGGATGTTGAAGGGCATGTATTTGTAGGTGACCTCTTCGTTCATGTACATGGGGCCGCCGGGGCGCCTGCCGTGGTCGCGCAGGATGCTGCAGCGCTCAAAGAGCGCCTTGTCGTCCAGGAGCAGCATGCCGCCCTCGCCGGTGACGATGGTCTTGGTGCGGTGGAAGCTGAACACCGAGCCCACGCCGAACTTGCCCGCGCGCACGCCCTTAAGCGTGCTGCCCACGGCCTCGGCGGCGTCCTCCACCAGGAAGATGCCGTGCTCGTCGCAGAGTTGTTGCAGCGCGTCCATGTCCGGCATGTTGCCGTAGAGGTCCACGGCGATGAGCGCCTTGGTGCGGCTGGTGATGCTCCGGCGGGCGCTCTCGGCGTCGATGCACCAGGAGACCGGGTCGATGTCGCAGAACACCGGGGTGGCGCCCAGGTAGGTGATGGGCGCGGCGCTGGCGATCCAGGTGCATTCGGGCACCAGCACCTCGTCGCCGGGGCCGATGCCGAGGGCCGTGAGCAGCAGGTGGATGGAGGTGGTGCAGTTGGGCGTCATGAGTCCAAAAGCCCGGCCGTGGTAGGCGGCGAACTCGTCCTGGAAGGTCTCGCAATAGTGGTACGGCTTCTCGTACCAGTCGCGCATGGCCTTTTCCACGGTTTTGATCTCGTGCTCGGTGATCCAGGGGCCGGCCATGTATATATTATTCATTGTCTTGCCTCGTTATGGTGATGGCGATCTCGTGCCGGATGCCCTGGTCCATGAACCAGGCGCCGCCAGACGCAAACCCGCTGCGGGCTCTCAAGATGTTCAGAAGCTCCCGGCCGGTGTACTGTTTGTCCAGGTCGATGCGGGAGGCTTCCTCCAGCTCCCGCCCCCAGTGAAAGCTGCCCTGGCTTGTGTCCACAGGGATGCGGGGCAGCTCACCGGCGACGATCCGGTCGAAATGCTCCCGAAAGATATCGACCATGGCCCCCAGGGCACGGTCTCTCAGGCTGCGGCCGGTGTCCACCCAGCGTGTGTCGAGGGGCTGCTGGAAGGCGATGTGTCCGGAGTCGATGTCCTCGTTGATGGTATGCAGCGTGACACCGAAAGGCGCTCCCTCCACGATGTTCCAGAAGTAATAGTGCTTGCCGCGGTTGTAGGGCAGCAGGCTGGGGTGCATGTTCAGGAAACCCAGCCGTGAGATGGGGAACAGCGGCTTTAGGATGATGTGCGGCCACCAGGCCAGAATGACGAGGTCCAGCTTGAGCGCCTTCAGGGCGTTCAGCGTGTCGGGCTCATACAGGGCGGAGCCCCGGAACACCGTCTCGCAGGCGGCGGCCTTGCGGATCCGGCCGTTCAGGCCCTCGGAGTCGGCGCAGTCCAGGGCGAGACAGGCCAGGGCCTTCCCTCGTTCCCGGAACAGCTCCACTATGGCCAGGCCGACACTCTCTGCTGCGAATACACCGATGTTCATGACTGCCGCCTATTTGATTTCCGGCCCTTGCAGCCAGTCGAACCCGATTGCCGGGTCGTCATGGGCGATGCGGATCTCGTCCGCCGGGTCGTACTCGCGCGAGGTCACGTAGAACAGGTTCACCGGACCCTGCACCACCTTGCAGCCGTGGGCCACGCCGGGCGGGATTGATACCACGCGGGCCGGTTGCAGGTCGCCCATGAGCAGGTCCATGGTCTCGCCACGGGTCCTTGAACCCTCGCGCAGGTCATGCAGGCCCACGCGCAGCACCCCGGAGCAGACATACCACCAGTCGGTCTGCTTGTGGTGGAAGTGCCAGGCCTTGATGACCCCGCTGTACATGTGCGAGTGGCTCCACTGGCCGAAACCCTCGGCGAAGATGGGGTCCGAGGCGCGGAGGATCTCGCGGAAGAAGCCCCGGTCGTCGGTGTGGGTGGCCAGGTCCTTGAAGCTGACGTCCTGGATCATGGCGCGTCCTCCCTGGTGAAGAGCAGGCTGCAGGTGTGGCCCACCCGGTGGCGGGGCTCGAAGTTGTCCTGGGGCAGGGGCTGGACCTTGCCCAGGCGCGGGGCCAGGTGGGCGCAGCGCAGCCGCAGGGCGTAGCCCAGGCCGCACAGGACCTCCGTCACCTCGCTTAAGTTGAAGAACCACACCGGCAGCTTCGACCCGTAGTATTCCTGCGCGCTGGCGTAGGTCGGGATGTCGCCAGCGGTCAGGTCGGTCAGGAGCAGGGTCTCCGGCCCCAGGGCGCAGATGGCGGCCAAGAGCCCCTGCCAGTCCTCGATGTAGTGCAGCGAGGAGCCGAAATGGGCGATGTCCGGTCCGGCCAGCTCCGGGCCGAGGCCTTCGTGGAAGCTCACCTGGGGGACGGAAGCGAAGCTCTCGCGCCCGGCGCGGCACACGGCCTCGCCCTCCACGATCTGCAAGCGCACGGGCGCGGAGTCCGGCAGGGTGCCCAGCAGCGGGTAATAGGCAAAGCCCAGCCCGCCGCCGAAGTCGAGGATGCGCACCGAACCCTTGCGCGCCAGGGTCAGGGCCGCCACCACGGGCAGCAGGCCCTCGGCATGGCCGGGCTGACCGGCCTGGCGCTGAGCTGCCTCGCGTTGGGCCGCCAGCTTCTCCTGGCCGCGCGTGATCCAGATGTCTCCGGCAAAGCCCGGCCCGGTCACCGGCACCTCGGCGAAGTTGGCGTAAACGCCCTCCCAGATGGGTCCCTTCATGCGAAAAACCTCCGCACAGCCTGGATGACCTGCCCGGCCTGGGCTTCGGACAGTTCCGGGTACATGGGCAGGGAGAGCACAGAGGCCGAGGCGGCCTCGCTCTCGGGCAGGCCAGCGTCCAGGTTCCGGGCCAGGTGCGCGTAG
>CAZXZF010000041.1:10355-15101 GCA_964645095.1 uncultured Desulfocurvus sp.
GCCAGCTTCACGCGCAGGATGGCGGCCTGCACCTCGTCCAGCCGGGAGTTCCAGCCCGGCCCAACGCTCACGCGGTTCTCCCAGCCGTACTCGCGCATGCGGCGCAGGCGCGCGGCCAGCTCCGGGTCGCTGGTGGTCACGGCCCCGCCGTCGCCGAGCGCGCCCAGGTTCTTGGTGGGGTAGAAGCTGAAGCAGCCGCAGCGGCTGAGCGAGCCCACGCGCCTGCGGTCAAGCTCGGCCCCGTGGGCCTGGGCGCAGTCCTCGACCACGGGCAATCCATGCCGGTCGGCGATGGCCAGAATCTCGTTCATGTCTGCGGGGTGGCCGTACAGGTGCACGGGCACGATGGCCCTGGTCTTGGGAGTGATGGCCCGGGCCAGGGACTGCGGGTCCATGGTGCAGGTGCCGGGTTCTATGTCCGCGAACACGGGCCTGGCCCCGGTCTGGGCGATGGCGGCCACGGTGGCCACTGCGGTGTGCGACACGGTGACCACCTCGTCGCCAGGGCCCACGCCCAGGGCGGCCAGGGCCAGGTGCAGGGCCTCGGTGCCGTTGCCCACGCCGATGCAGTGCGCCGTGCCAATCCAGGCGGCGAACTCCCGCTCAAAGGCCTCGACCTCCGGGCCGAGGATGTAGCGTCCGCTGGCGAAGACGCGGGCCACGGCCGCGTCGATTTCGTCCTTGTGGGCCAGATAGCCCGCGTGCGGATCGGCAAAGGGAATCATTACAGGATCTCCACCTTGGGCACGTAGACCAGCCACTTGCCGCCGCCAGCGCGGAAGGCCTGTTCCTTGGCCATGATCTCGGCCCCGTGGTTCCAGGCGAAGAGCAGGGCCACGTCCGGCGGCCTCGCGCTGAACTCGGCGTAAGGGCGCACCGGGATGTGCGTGCCGGGGCTCAGCCGGCCCTGCTTGGTGGGCGTGGTGTCGCTGATGAACTCCACCAGGTCCGGGCCGATGCCGCAGTAGTTGGTCACCGTGGCGCTCTTGGAGGTGGCGCCGTAGCCCACCACGCGCTTGCCCTGGCGTTTCAGGTCGGCCAGGGCGGCCACCAGTTCCATGCCGGACCGGGCCACGCTCTGGGCGAAGCGGGCGAAGGTGGCGGGCTCGGCCAGGCCGAGTGCCGCCTCCTTGCGGGCCAGCTCGGCCACGCGGGGATGCACCGGGCGTGCTCCCTTGCGGGCGATGGTGTAGCGCATCTCGCCGCCGTGCACGTCCTGGGGTTCGGCGTCCACCACCTCCATGCCGTGCCGGGCGAACATGGCCGAAACCGAGCTCAGGGAAAAGTAGAACACGTGCTCGTCGTAAATCTGGTCGTAGGAGGTGCGCTCCACGATGTCGCCCAAATAGGGGTCCTCGAAGATGACCACCCCGCGCGGGGCCAGCAGGCGGTCAAAGCCCGCGATCACCGAGTCCTGGTAGGGGATGTGGCACATGACGTTGGCGGCCAGGATGGCGTCGGCCTGGCCCTTTTCGGCCACAATCCGCCCGGCCAGTTCGGCGTCGAAGAAGGCGCAGACCGTGTCCACGCCCTGCCTGCGCCCGGCCTCGGCCACGTTGGCCGAGGGCTCCACGCCCAGGTGCCGCAGGCCGTCCTTGGCGAAGTGCCGCAGCATGATGCCGTCGTTGCTGCCGAGCTCCACCACCAGCGGATCGGGGCGGTCCAGCCAGCGCTGGCGCACCTGGGCGGCAAAGGCCTCGAAGTGCTGGGCCATGCGCACGGAGATGGACGAGAAGTAGGCGTAGTTCTCGTGGAACATGCGTTCGCGGTCGGGCTGCTCGGTGAGCTGGACCATGGAGCAGGCCGGGCAGAAGCCCACGGCCAGCTCGAAGAAGTATTCGTCCGCCACGTCCTTGGGCAGCAGGAAATGGTTGGAGATGGGCGTCTGGCCGAAGGAGAGGAAGGCCTCGAACGGGGTGTTGCAGATGTGGCAGCAGGGCATGGGCTCGTCCTTGCGTTGGGTTAGGGGCGGACTTCCGCGGCGAGCGGGAGCCTGGGGTCATGGTCGAAGGACCAGCGCAGCAGGGGCCTGAAGGCCGTGTCGCTCCATTCCTCTGCGCAGTGGCCGCGTGCGCCGCCGGGGCCGAAGTCGTCGGTGATGTTCAACACCAGGGCGTCGTATTCCCTGGCGTGCAGGATGGTCGGGTTGGTCACCACCCAGGGCATGATCCGCAGGGTGCCATTGTTCAGCAGATTCGCTGGCATATGGCAGCGGACCTTGTGCCTGCCCTGGGGCCGCTTGCGCTCCCGCCAGGTGTCGTCCTGAAAGTCCGAGACGGTGCACAGCATTGCGCCGTCCTCATTCATGAAATGGAAGCCCACGTCCATGATGTAGTTGCTGTCCAGCACGGCGAACTCCAACTCGACGCAGAAGGCCTCCGTGACCAGGAACTCCGAGGCCACCTCGCCGGATTCCCGCAGGGAGCGCACGGCCATGAGCCGGACGGCGTCGCTGCCGGGGGCGCTGCCGAGGTCCGGCCAGAGGCGCTCGCCCTGGCGGGTCAGCCCGGAGCCCAGGTAGTTCTCCACGACCTCGCGGGCGGTGCCCGTGGCCGTAATGCAGCCTTCATCGAGCAGCACGGCGCTGGTGCAGAGCTGCTGCACGGCGTGGGTGTTGTGGCTGACGAAGAGCACGGTGCGGCCCTCGCGGGCCACCTCGCCCATGCGGCCCAGGCACTTCTTGCGGAACTCGGCGTCGCCCACGGCCAGCACCTCGTCCACCACCAGGATCTCCGGCTCCAGGTGCGCGGCCACGGCAAAGGCCAGGCGCACGTACATGCCCGAGGAATAGCGCTTCACCGGGGTTTCCAGAAACGGGCCGATCTCGGCGAACTCCACGATCTGGTCGAAGCGGGCGCGCACCTCGGCCCGGGTCAGGCCCAGGATGACGCCGTTCATGTAGATGTTCTCGCGTCCGGTGAGCTCCGGGTGGAAGCCCGTGCCCACTTCCAACAAGCTGGCTAGGCGACCTCGCACGCGGACCTCCCCCTTGGTGGGCGCGGTGACGCGGGACAAGATCTTGAGCAGGGTGCTCTTGCCCGCGCCGTTGCGGCCCACGATGCCCAGGGCCTCGCCCCGGGGCACGCGCAGGTTCACGTCGCGCAGGGCGCAGAAGCTGTCGCCCTTTGTGCGCGCGCTGCGCAACAGCCCGGCGTGCAGCAGCGAATTGGGGTCCTCCTGGCCGCGCAGCCTGGCCCACCAGCTCTGCAGGTCGCGGTAGAGCGTGCCCGAGCCGATGACGCCCAGGCGGTACTCCTTCCAGAGGTTGTCTATCTCGATGGCGTTGTGCATGGCTACACGGTGTCCATGAAGGTCTTCTGGGTGCGGTTGAAGAGCAGCACCCCGGCGAACAGGAACACCAGGGTCATGGCCCAGCTTTGCAGCGTCAGGGTCGCGTCCACGCCGCCCACGCCCAGGAAGGCGGCGCGGAAATTCTCAATGACGGCCACCATGGGGTTCAGGCAGTACAGGGTCTGGTAGCGCTGCGGCACCTGCGAGAGCGGATAGGCCACGGGCGAGCCGTACATCCACAGCTGCACGCAGAAGCCGAGCGCCATGGACAGGTCGCGGTATTTGGTGGTGAGCGAGGAAATGAGCGCACCCACGCCGAGGCCCAGGAGGGCCATCTGCAACAGCAAAAGCGGAAGGGCCAAGGCCCAGGCCGTGGGCGCGACCTTGGCGCCAAGGCTCGCCTGCCAAATGAGCGCCAGGGCGAAGAGCGCGAACTGGATGGCGAACTGGAAGAGCTTGGAGCAGGCCACGGACACGGGCACCACCAGCCGGGGGAAATAGACCTTGCCGAAGATGCCCGCGTTGGCCGTGAAGGTGTTGGAGGTGTCCGTCAGGCAGCTGGCGAAGTACATCCAGCAGACATTGCCCGCCAGGTAGAACAGGAATGGCGGCGCGCCGTCCGTGGGGATCTGGGCCACCTTGCTGAAGATGACGGTGAACACGACGGTGGTGAACAGGGGCTGGATGATGTACCACAGCGGCCCCAGGATGGTCTGCTTGTACTGGGCCACGAAGTCGCGGCGGACCATGAGCAGGATGAGGTCGCGGTAGTCCCACAGCTCGCCCAGGTTCACGTCGAACCAGCCGGCCTTGGCCCGCAGGGTCAGGATGGTGTCGTGCGTGCGCATGGCGTGCCCTCGCTCCTGTCCGCCCTGGCGGCGGCACGGCGTGCGCTCCCGGCAAGGAGATGTGTTGTCATCGCGCGTCCCCTAGATCACTTTCCAGTTGGGCCGGTTGAGGAAAACGCCCTGGTTGGCGTCGAACTCCGCGCGGGAAATGGCCATGAAGCGGATCCTGCGGCGGATCTTGCCCTCGGTGATGGTCTTCAGCCCTTCAAGCTTGACCTTGTCCACATCGCCCACCACCAAGAGGTCGATTATGCCCGAGTCCTTGCCCTGGGCGTAGTCGTCCAGGATGTAGACCGCATCGACCTGGCCCAGGCTCGCCAGCACGTCGTCGATGAGCCTGTCGATGCCGAGCGTCTTGCGCACGATGGAGCTGATTTCAGGAAAGAAGGGGTGCCTGGTGTTGGCCTGGAAGAAAATGGAGCGGCCGCGCTGGGTCTTCTCCAGGTAGCCGACGCTTGAGAGCGACTCCATCTCCGTCTTGATGGCATTGGGCGAGACATCGAACTCCGTGGCCAACTCGCGGATATAACAGGAGACGCCGGGATTCAGGAACAGCTTGAGCAGCAGCCTGATGCGGGTCTTCGAGGTGAACAGCTCGGTCAACATG
>CAZXZF010000042.1:0-14499 GCA_964645095.1 uncultured Desulfocurvus sp.
TGAGCCGCCCGCCCAGGACCAGGCTCTCCTTGTTGGCCAGGGCGATGCGCTTGCCTGCCGTGGCCGCGGCCAGCGTGGGCAGAAAGCCCGCCGCGCCCACGATGGCCGAGAGCACCAGGTCCACGCCGGGCATGGCGGCAACGGCCTCAAAGGCCGCCGGGCCGACCAGGATCTCCGGGTGGTAGCCGACCGGGAGCAGTTGTTTCAATTCAGCGGCCGCGACCGCGTCGAGCACGGCCAGCACGCCGGGGCGCAACGCCGCGGCCTGCTCGGCCAGGCGGCGGGCGTTTTTGCCGCCGGTCAGGGCGGCCACGCGGAAGAGGTCCGGGTGCTGGGCCACCACAGAAAGGGCGCTGACGCCGATGGAGCCGGTGGATCCCAGGATGGCCAGGGTCCGGGGAAAGGGCAGTTCAGGGGCGCTCGCCGGCCAGAGGGAGATGTAGGTCTTCACGCGTGCGCCTTAGGGGAAAAAGGGCGGGAAAAAGGGGTGGACCAGCCGCAGCAGCACGTAGCAGGGCAGGGCCAGGAGCAGGCTGTCGATGCGGTCGAGCAGGCCGCCGTGGCCGGGCAGGAGCGTGCCCGAGTCCTTGACCTCCAGGCTGCGCTTGAGCGCGGACTCGAAGAAGTCGCCCAGCTGCGCGGACAGGTTCAAAAGCGCGCCCAGAAGCAGCCAGGCCGCAAGCGGGGCCTGCCCAAGGCTCAGGCCAAAGGCCGTCACGGCCAGCACGCACCCGGCCAGCCCGCCGATGCTCCCGGCCCAGGATTTCTTGGGGCTCACCTGGGGCCAGATCTTGCGCTTGCCAAGCCAGGTACCGGCGTAGAAGGCAGCCGTGTCGGACACGGTGGTCGAGAGGACCACCAGGATGATCTCGCGGGTGGAGAGCAGCAGGAAGAACTGGAGCATGAGCGGGATATAGGCCAGGGAGCAGAGCAGGATGAGCTCGTCGGTGAATTGTGCGGCGCGCGCGCCGGTCCCCTCCAGGCTCTGCTCCCGGCTGTAGCGCAGGAGGAAGCGCAGGGCCAGAATCCAGAAGCAGGCGGCAAAGGCCCACAGGGCGGCGTTGGGGCCAGCCGCCTGGGCCGCCAGCACCAGGGCCGCGCCCAGGGCCACGCCGGTGAGGCGCAGGTTCTTGTGCTCGGCTCCGGGCCGGAACATGGCCGTGAACTCCCACTGGCCAAGGCCGCACAGGGCGAGCAGCAGCAGCGTGACCAGCACGCCGCCAAACCACAGGGCCAGGGTCACAAGGGCCACTGCGAGACCTGCGGTGAGGATGCGTTGCTGATGCGGGGATGCCTGCACGAAATCTCCTGGTTGGGGATGCGCGCCTTGAGCGCACGCCTCGTGTACTCCATTCCGCTCTCGCGGGCAACCTGGGGCTTTCCCCTTTCCTTCTGGCGGCGGGGTGTGTTACGTAGGCTTCGGCGCGAACCTTCGTGGCCGACAATGCTTTTCATACGATTCTGCGGGGTGCGCATGATTGATGAACCCAAGGAGAGCTCGACCACGTGTGCCGGCCCCGTGTCGGAGCCAGAGCCGACAACCGTCGAGGAGCTGCGCGAGCAGGTCAATCGGCTGAACCGGCAGATGCACCGCCTCTCGGAGATCGGCCTGGCCCTCTCGGCCGAGCAGGACCGCAACCGGCTGCTCGAAATGATCGTGGAGCTGGCGCGCAACCTCACCAATGCCGACGCAGGCACCCTGTACATCGTGGACCATACGGGCATGAAGCTTGAGTTCGTGGTGCTCCAGAACGACACCATGAACGTGCGCCTGGGCGGCACCAGCGGCAACCCCGTGACCCTGCCCCCGGTGTCCCTCTACAAGGACGGCGGCGAGCCCAACCATGCCAACGTCTCCTCCCACGTGGCCCTGACCCGCGAGTACGTCAACATCGACGACGTCTACTGCGCCGAGGGCTTCGACTTCAGCGGCACGCGCGGCTACGACAAGGCCACAGGCTACCACTCCCAGTCCATGCTGGTCATGCCCATGGTCAACCACGAGCACGAGATCATCGGCGTGCTGCAGCTCCTGAACGCCAAGGACTTGAGCAGCGGCGCGGTGGTGGGCTTCTCCCAGGAGCGCCTGGAGGCGGTGAGCTCCCTGGCCTCCCAGGCCGCCGTGGCCCTCACCAACACCCAGCTCATCAACGGCCTCAAGGCCCTGCTGTATTCCTTCATGCAGAGCATCGCCGCGGCAATCGACGCCAAGAGCCCCTACACCAAGGGCCACATCGACCGCGTGGTGGACCTGACCATGCGCATCGCCGAGACCATCAACGCGAAAGAGGACGGCCCCTACGCCGACGTCCACTTCAACGAAAACGAGATGGAGGAGCTCAAGCTCGCGGCCTGGATGCACGACGTGGGCAAGATCACCACGCCTGTGCACGTGGTGGACAAGTCCACCAAGCTTGAGGCCATCGTGGACCGCATCGAGTTCATCCGCACGCGCTTCAAGCTCATCGGCAAGTCCCTGCAGGCCGAGCTTCTGGAGAAGCTCCTGGAGATGGCCGGACGCGGGGCCGCGCGCTCGGAGATGTTCACCGTCACCGAAGAGATGGAGAAGCGCCGCCAGGCCATGGAGGAGGACCTCACCTTCATTGAATCCTGCAACAAGCCCGGCGAGTTCATGAGCGACGAGCGCATTGCCCGGGTCAAGGAGATCGCCGCGCGCACGTACGACGACGGCGGCGAAGAGAGGCCCTGGCTGAGCGAGAACGAGGTGCTGAACCTCAGCATCCGCAAGGGCTCCCTCACCGATGCCGAGCGCAAGATCATCGAGGACCACACCGTGGTCACCTTCGACATGCTCGGACGCCTGCCCTTCCCCAAGCGCCTGGCGCGCATCCCGGAGTTCGCGGGCAGCCACCACGAGAAGCTCGACGGCACGGGCTATCCCAACCACCTGACCGCCGAGGCGCTGTCCTTGCAGGCGCGCATCCTGGCCGTGGCCGACGTGTTCGAGGCGCTGACCGCCAAGGACCGGCCCTACAAGGAGCCCATGAAGCTCTCCCAGGCCGTGAAGATTCTGGGCTTCATGTGCAAGGACAAGCACGTGGACCCGGACGTGTTCGGCCTGTTCCTGCAAAGCGGGGTGTACAAGGACTACGCCCAGATGCACCTCAACGCCGAGCAGATCGACGAGGTGCAGATGCCGGGCAGCCCGCCGCCCGCACCCGCGCCGGAGGCGGCCCCCAAGGGCTAGGCCGTGTAAGTCCTAGAGCAGCTTCAGATACGTCTTGACGCTGACCTTGAGGCCGAAGCCGGGCACCTGTTTCTGGTAGGCTTGACTTCTGTACAGCTATTGGTACAAGTCTTCCGAGAAAGGAGGGCCTGCCATGGACGCCATCACCTATTCCGCAGCCCGCAAGAAGCTCGTCGAAACCATGGAGCGCGTGTGCGACAACCACGAGCCCATCATCGTCACTAGGCGCAACGCCCGGCCCGTGGTCATGATGAGTCTGGACGACTTCAACGCCATCGAGGAGACGGCCTATCTGCTTCGCAGCCCGGCCAACGCCGCGTGGCTGCGGGAGAGCATCAATCAGGCCGAGGCCGGGCAGGCCGGGATCCGGGAGCTGGTTGAGCCCCTGTCCGAGCCATGAAGCTCCTGGCCTGGACGCCCAACGCCTGGGAGGACTACCTGTACTGGCAGGCCCATGACCGGGCCATGCTGCGGAAGATCAACGCGCTGGTGCGCGCTGCGCTGCGCACCCCTTTTGAGGGCTTGGGCAAGCCCGAGGCCCTCAAATTCGACTTGGCGGGCAAGTGGTCGCGCCGGATCAATGCCGAGCATCGGCTTGTGTACATGGTGGATGGCGACCGGCTGGTGGTCTTGCAATGCCGGTACCACTACTGAACCCCGTGGGGTCTGGTTGGAAACCTTGAGGCCCGAAAGGGCATGGGGACCGGAAAGGAGTTAGCCTAAACGCCATTTGTTCACGTCTTTCATGGGGAAGGCCATGACCTGCTTCCGGGAATTTCAGACTGTCAGACTTATTTCACCGCAGCGGAGCGCTTGCGTCTATTGTGGCGGTGCGACCCACCGCCTGCCCAAGGGCAAAAGGGGAACCATCATTCATGTCCTGGGCGCGGGAGAGGCCTATGAAGTGGAGTTTACCGTGTGCGAGCCTAGGTTCGCCCCGTCCGGTGAAGTGCTGGACTACGGTCAATACTGCACCGTGACCTTGCGTTCCGATCAGGTTGAGCCCACCGACTGATCCACGGCCTTGCAAACGCCTTTGGGGGTCTCCCCATGGGGCTGCCCCGCTACAGCAGCTTCAGATACGTCTTGACGATGACCTTGAGGCCGAAGCCGGGGAAGTTCACCCGGTACTTGTCCGGCGGAATCTCGGCAATGATCTTGCCCTGACCAAAGATCTTGTGCTCGCACTGGCCGAGCTTGGTGGTCGCGCTGTCCATGGCCGAGCGTGGCGGCGGGGCGGCCGCATAGGTTGTGTGCGGCGCGCTCGCGGCGCTGATGGGCCGGGCGCCCGGTTCGTAGGCCGGGCGTTGGGGCGGCGCTGGCAGCACCACCGGCGGGAGGTGGTCCCCGGTGTCGCCGTCCAGGATGGAGATCAGGCGCTCGTCCTTGCGCCTTAAGCCCCCGGTGAAGGTCTCCACCAGACGCTCGGCGCAGGAGTCCGGCAGCTCCTGCACAAAGGGGCTCGGGGTGGCGGGTTCGCGGCAGTTGTTGAAGCGGTTGTAAAGCGTGCCCGGAACCAGCAGGGCCAGCTCGTCCTTGGCCCTGGTGCAGGCCACGTACATGAGGCGGCGCTCCTCCTCCATGTCCTCCTGGCGCTGCATGGCCTTCTTGGACGGGAAGCGCTCCTCCACCAGATCGATCAGGACCACCCCGCGCCACTCCAGGCCCTTGGCCGAGTGCACGGTGGAGAGCACCACGGCCCCGCGCGCGTCGTCGTCCTCAGTGGGCGAGCCGTCGAGGCACAGGTCGGCCAGAAACTCCTCGATGTCCTTGTAGTTCACCGCGATCTGGGCCAGCTGCTCCAGGCCCGCCTGACGCTTGGGGTAGTCGTCCGGGTAGGTCTGGATGAGCAGCGGGGCATAGTGGCTCATGGCCCGGTCCAGGGCGCTTGCCGGTGCGTGGGCCAGGCGGCGCAGGGCGTCCAGCTCGGAGAGCAGGCCGGGCAGGTCCGGGAAGCGCTTGGCGTGCTTGTCGAGCGCCTTGGCCTCGCCAGCCAGGACCGCCTGGGCGATCTTGCTCGCGGTCTTGCCGCCCACGCCCTTGAGCAGACCCAGCACGCGCTGCCAGGCCAGCATGTCCGCCCAGTTGGCGGCCAGGCGCAGGTAGCACAGCACGTCCTTGATGTGCGCGGCCTCGTGGAAGCGCACCCCGCCATACTTGCGGTAGGGCAGGCCAGCGCGGGTCAGCGCCACCTCCAGCGGATAGGACTGGTACCCGGCGCGGAAGAGCACGGCGATCTCGTGCAGCGGGTGGCGACTGGCCATGTCCACGATGAGGCTGACGGCCTGGGCGGCCTGGGACTGGTCGCTCAGGGTCTGGATGATGCGCGGGCGGGTCCCGCCGGTGCGCGCGGCGTAGAGGTGCTTGTCGAACTTGTGCTCGGCCCCGGAGAGCACGCAGTTGGTCAGGTCCAGGATGGGCTGCACCGAGCGGTAGTTCTTTTCCAGGCGGATGAGCCGGGCGTCCTTGAAGATCTGCGGGAACTCCAGGATGTTGGCCACAACGGCCCCGCGGAAGGCGTAGATGGACTGGGCGTCGTCGCCCACGGCCATGACGTTGCCCGTGCGGCCCGCCAGCAGGCGCACCAGCCGGGCCTGCACCAGGTTGGTGTCCTGGTACTCATCGACCATGACAAAGGGATAGCGGCGGCGCAGGGCGTCCTTGATCTCCGGGTGCGCCACCAGGAGATTTTCCAGGCCGAAGAGCAGGTCGTCGTAGTCCATGAGGCCCTGGCTGCGCTTGGCCTTCTCGTACTCCCGGCCCAAAAGCTCGATGTCCGCCTGGTAGGGCAGCAGGTGGTAGGCCTCGCGGTCCAGGATGGCCGCGATGTCCAGCTCCTTGTTGCGGGACTTGGTGATGGTGTCGGCCAGGGTGGCGCGCTTGGGGTAGGAGCGGTCGCCCCGGCCCAGGTCCAGGTGCGCCTTGAGCTCGCCCAGCAGGTCCTCGCAGTCGCCCCGGTCCATGAGGGTCAGGCCCTGGGGATACCCGGCCTCAACGGCGTGCCTGCGCAGCACCCCGTAGGCGAAGGAGTGGAAGGTGCCGCCGCTGGCCCCGGTGAGCGGGCGGCCCATGATGCTCCCGGCGCGCTGCAGCATCTCCTGGGAGGCGCGCCGGGTGAAGGTCAGAAGCAGGATGTTCTCCGGGGAGACGTGCTCCTGCACCAGCCGCGCCAGGCGGTAGACGATGGTGCGCGTCTTGCCGCTGCCCGCGCCCGCGATGCAGAGCAGCGGACCGTGCACGTGCATGACCGCCTCCAGCTGGGCCGGGTTCAGCTCGCGTTCGAAATCGATGCTCATATGTTGGCGCTCATGCGATGTTGCTCATGTGTTGTTGCTCATGCGCTGCTGGTCATCGGCTGATGTTCAGAGGATGACCCCGCCCGGAAGGGCGTTGATGCCGAAATGCTCGAGGACCAGGCGGCCCACGTCGCGCACGCGCGCTGGTCTGCTTGTGGTCGCGCTGGCCGCGGCGCTGCTGTCGAAAAAGATGGCGTCCTCTGGCCGGTGCATGCCAAAGCGCCCGCACAGTCCAAAGACGCCCGGGCGGTCGAACTTGGCCTTGAGGTCAAAGCCCGGCTCCGGCACGCAGACCAGATCAGGCGCATGCGCCGCTTCCCGGCCCTGGTACAGCTCGCGCCCGTCGAGCACCCTGTTCATGACCCGCTGTCCCTCCCAGGTCAACCCCAGGAGCAGGGCCGACAGGTCGCGCTTGAGCGCCGGAGCCTCGGCCTCGCCCACGCATCCCCGCGAAAAACGCTTGCGGCGGTGCAGGTACACGCGGCCAGGGTCCAGGGCAAAGGCGCGGCTCTCGGCGCTGATCACGCCCGCGTCCCACTCGTCGCGGGCCGGACGGGACAGGTGCAGGAACCCGCTTTCCAGCAGCACGCGGTTGATGTCCACTTCCTGCTCCAGGGTGCAGAAGCCGTGGTCCGCCAGCACGATGAGCCGTTTGGGCTCGGGCAGGGCGTCATAGCGGGCCAGCACCTCGCCGAGGAGGGCGTCCCACTGGGCCAGGAAGCCCAGGCAGGCCGCGTGCAGCGGATGTTTTGCCTGGTCCAGCGCAGGGTACAGGAAATGGAACAGGCGGTCGGTCTCGGTGAGCACGCACACGAACAGGTCCCAGGCCAGGTCCGGCCAGAGGATATCCAGCGCTGCCCGGCGGGCATCAAGGGACTGCCGCAGTTGGGCCAGCAGGTATTCGGGGTCGGCTGCGCCGCGCGTGGTGTCGCCCTCGATGCCATAACCGGCGGCCTTGAGCGGGCCCAGCAGGAAGGGCGGGTACACGGCGGATTCCAGGCTGGGCGCCACGAACCCGGCCACGAGCATGCCGCGCAGGGGCTTGGCTGGGGCCATGTTCGGCAGGTTCAGCACCCGCGACACCAGCCCGCGTTCGCCCAGGCGGTCAAAGATGGTCGGGCAGCGCACGTCGGTGAAGTTGGCGATGCGCAACGAGTAGCTGGCCGGGTCCAGGATGGTGAAGCCGTACACCCCGTGCTCGCCCGGGCCCTCGGCGGTGAAGAAGCTCGTCCAGTTGACGGGCGAGAGCTCCGGCAGCTCGGCCTCGATGCTGCCGGCCTGGGCCGTGAGCCGCGCCAGGTTCGGCAGCTGTGGCGAAAGCGCCTTGGCCAGGCGCAATGGCAGGCCGTCCAGGCCGAGGACAACGAGGCGCGGGCGCGTCGTCATGGCCTGACCAAAGCGGCCTGGTGACAGCCTCCGGCGGCCAGGGGGCCTGAGGCCCCCTGGGACCCCCCGTACCGAGCGCCCAAAGGGGCTTTGCCCCTTTGGGCGCTCGGAGGGCTATTCCCCAAATGGGGATTCCAAAGGGCCTCAGGCCCTTTGGCCCCCGGAGGGATATTCTCCTGGTCTTGGCCCACGCTACACCAGCTCGACTTCATGCTTTTTCATGAACGACACCGGGTTGTAGGACATCTTGGCCTTGCGCAGGCCCTCGTCGCCCAGGTCCTGTTCGCGGTTCACCAGGCTGAAGCGGTCTTCCTGGGCGGCCAGGAAATGCTTGTTGATGGCCTGGTAGATGCCCTTGAAGCGCGTGTCGCCCTTTTCGAAATGGATGACGATGGTGTTCTGGTTCAGGCATTCGCCCACGGTGTAGGCGATGACCTTGCCGCCCACGCGGATGGTGCCGCCCGTGAGGCTGCCCAGGCGGTCGAAGTTCTTGAGCACGCGTGAGATGGCCTGGTTCTCGGCCACCAGGGCCTCGGACGGGTGCTCCTGCCAGCCGTGCCACTCGGCCTGCATGTCCAGCACCTCTTCCACGCAGTCGGCCTGCATGGGCGTGTACTCAAACATGTTGGACTTCTCGAACTGGTTCAACAGGTTCTTTTTCTTGTGGAACTTGTTGCCCTTGAGCTCGACCAGCTCGGGCACGGAATAGACGTAGTCGAAGTGGTCCCGGGCCTCGGTGGCGCGGATGCGCTGGCCAAAGGCCTGCTGCCAGATGCCGAGCAAGGCTTCGGGCACGCGGATGAAGCGCTGCGGGCCGCTCAGGCAGGGCAGGCTGGCCCAGTCCACCTGGGCCCAGTCGCCCACCGGAGCCCAGAGGATCTCCTGGGGCAGGGTCTGCTTGATCCAGACCAGTCCGTCCGCGAAGCGCCACTTCAGGCCGTAGTGCTCGGCCCAGCCGTAGAGGTTGGCAAAGGCGTAGTCCGAGGTCACCTCCGGACAGGCGCAGAGCGCGGCCTTGAAGGCGTCCTGGTGCTTCAGGCAGATGGGTTCGAAACGCTCGCAGGTGCTCATGTGTTTTTTCCGTTGCGTTTGCTGGACATGGCGAAGCGCTGCCAGTCCCAGCGGGTGAAGATATAGAGTAAGATGGCCGCCTGGCAAGCCTGGGAGGCCAGCATGGAGATCCACACGCCCGTGGCCCGGCCCAGCACCAGGTGCCCCAGAATGAAGGCCAGGGGCAGGCGCACCAGCCAGGTGCCCAGGCCCATGCCCAGGAGATTGTACAGCGTGGCCCCGGCCCCGCCCAGCGCCCCGGCCAGGATCATGGTGGTCAGGGTGAAGGGGATGGCCAGCATGTTCCAGGTCAGGTAGTCCAGGGCCTGGGCCTTGACCTCAAGATTGGGCGCCAGGAACCCGACCACCGGGTCGAGCACGGTCCAGAGCAGCAGCGTCACCGTGCTGATGCCGACAAGCCCGATGCCCAGGATGCGCAGGCCCACGCGACGGGCCTCCTCGGGCTGGCCCGCGCCCAGAAAATGCCCCACCAGGATGCTGGCCGTGAGGTTCAGGGCAAAGGCTGGCAGGAAGAGAATGGACTCGATGCGCGTGCCTGCGGCCATGCCGGCCAGGGCCATGACGCTGCCCTCAGGCAGGCTGGCGGTGATGGCGAAGAGCACGAGATAGCCGGAATGCCAGACGATCTGCATGAGCCCGGCCGGCCAGGCCACCTTGAACAGGTAGGGGTAGGCGCAGCGCACCCAGCGCCAGGGCGCGAAGCTCTGGCGGCGCAGGGTGCCGTCCCGGCGCAGCATGATGAGGCCGAAGAGCGCGCCCATGCTGATGGACCAGAAGGTGGCCCAGACCACGCCCTTGACCCCGAGGTTCGGCAGGCCCCAATAGCCCAGGCCGAAGCCCAGGTCGCCCAGGGTGTTCACCACCGTGACCAGGATCATGGCATAGAGCGGCACCATGACCCGTTGGCGCGAGCGGAACACGGCGTTCTGCACGATGAGCATGTAGTAGGGCGGCAGGGTGTACAGGAAGACCTCCAGCACATATTCCGTCAAGGGCGCGATGTCCTGGGGCACCTGGAGCAGGCGCACGAACAGGCCCTTGGCGGGCAGCCCGACCAGGGGGAAGATGAGCCCGAAGACTACGGCCACCTGGAGGCACAGGCCGATGTAGCGCTCGGCGCGCAGCTTCTTGCCCGCGCCCAGGGACTGGCTGATGGCGGCCACGCCGCCGCCCGCCACGGCCGTGGCGATGACCAGGAAGAAGAACAGCGACTGGGTGATGATGCCGAGCGACGCCTGCAGGCGGTGGTCGATCTGCCCGGCCACCCAGACATCCACGAACCCGATGAGGAAGTGGAAGACCATCATCAGCACCTGGGGCCAGGACAGGGTCCAGATGAGGCGGGTGGTGCTCTTGGCGGATTCGATCTGCATGGGGTCCGGGGGTTTGGTGTGGCTGGCCGCAACAGGTGCGCAAGCGGCTATTGTAGGCACGAATCGCGGCCTGCCAAGGGGCGCGGCAGGATTTTCTTTGCCTGAAAATGATGTTATGCCATATGTGGTACAGCAAACCGCGCGAACATGCACACAAGGGCCGGAGGGACAATGAGCCGCAAGATCGCACCCGCACCCGCAGAGCACACGGAACATCCGGACAAGCCTGTGCTGCGCGTCCATCTCTGGCTGGAGTCCGAGGGCGGCATGCTCTTTGGCCTGGGCCGGGCGCAGCTGCTTGAAATGGTGGCCCTGCACGGCTCGCTCAACCAGGCCGCCAAGGTCCTGGGCATGAGCTACCGCGCGGCCTGGGGGCGCATCAAGCGCACCGAGCAGGCCCTGGGCGAACCGCTTCTGGCCAAGGCCAGCGGCCGCAAGGGCTACGAGCTGACCCCGCTGGCGAGCGGTCTGGTGCGCGACTTCGCCGTCTGGCACAACGAGGTGGAGGCCTTTGCCCTGAAGCAGGCCCGGCAGCGCCTGCCCTGGGACGTCAAGGGCTTTGCCGTGGGCGCGGTCGTCTCCAAGGAGCCCGGCAGCTAGCCCCGCGCCGACCAAGGCCAGACAGCCGCCCAAGACCAAACAAAAAGGGCTGCCCCAAGCGTCCGGCTTCAGGCCAGAGGACGCTCGGGGCAGCCCCGTCTCGTTGTGTTATCTAGCGGCGCGGGCCACGGCCGCGGTCACGGTCGCCGCCACGGCCACGGTCGCCACCACGGTCGCCTTCGCGCGCAGGCGGGCGGCGGAAGTCGTCGATGTTGATGGTCTCGCCGTTCTGCTCCATCTGCCAGGCCTTGCGCGAGAGCCGGATGCGGCCATTGGCCTCCAGCTCGATGACCTTGACCCAGACCTCCTGGCCCAGCTGCAGGATGTCGGTGACGTTCTCGATGCGCTCGATGTCCAGCTGGGACACGTGCAGCATGCCCTCGGCTCCGGGCAGGATCTCCACCAGTGCGCCCACTTCCAGGATCTTGCGCACGGTGCCCAGGTAGTTGCGGCCCGGCTCCGGGGTCTGGTCGTAGTATTGCACCATGGCCTTGGCCTTCTTCAGGCTCTCGCTGGTCGGGGCGAAGATGGCCACCTTGCCGGAATCCTCGATGTCGATGGAAGCTCCGGTCTCGGCGGTGATGGCCTTGATGTTTTTACCACCAGGTCCGATGACGCTGCGGATCTTCTCAGGATTGATGAACACGACCTCCATCTGCGGGGCCAGCTCGGAGAGCTGCGGCCGGGGCGCGGCCAGGCACATGGCCATGTGCTCCAGGATGTGCTGGCGGGCGTCGCGGCTCTGGGCCAGGGCGCGGCGCAGCACGTCGTAGGGGATGCCGCTCATGATCTTGATGTCCATCTGGATGCCGGTGATGCCGCGGGCGCTTCCGGCCACCTTGAAGTCCATGTCGCCCAGCGCGTCCTCGTCGCCGAGGATGTCGGTCAGCACGATGTACTCGTCGCCTTCCTTCATCAGGCCCATGGCGATGCCGGCCACGGGCTCAGTGATGGGCACGCCCGCGTCCATGAGCGCGAGGCTGGCGCCGCAGATGGTGGCCATGGAGGAGGACCCGTTGGAGTCCATGACCTCACTGACCACGCGCAGGGTGAAGGGGAAGTCGTCGGGGTTCGGCAGGACCGGGAGCATGGAGCGCTCGGCCAGGGCGCCGTGGCCGATGTCGCGGCGGCTGGGGCCGCGCAGGATGCGCACTTCGCCCACGCAGTAGGGCGGGAAGTTGTAGTGCAGCATGAAGCGCTTGGTGTCCTCGCCGACCAGGGTCTCGATGCGCTGCTCGTCGCGCGAGCTGCCGAGCGTGACAACGGCCAGGGCCGCGGTCTCGCCACGGGTGAACAGGGCCGAGCCGTGGGTCATGGGCAGGGTTCCGGCCTCGATGGACAGGGGCCGCACGGTGGTCAGGTCGCGGCCGTCGATGCGGATCTTTTCCGCACGCACGCGCTCGCGCACGATCTTCTTTTCCAGGGCTCCGACCACGGTCCCGGCCTGGCGCAGGGCCTCGGAGTCGTCCGGGAACTTGGCGGCCACGGCGTCCATGGCCAGGGCCTTGGCGTTGGCCTTGGCCTCGCGGCGCGGCCCCTTGTCGATCATGGCGAAGGCGGCCTTGAGGCCCGGGGTGGCGATCTCCTCGACGCAGGAGACAATGGCCTCGTTGAGGACCGGGGCCACCACTTCGAGCTTGGGCTTGCCCACAAGCTTGCGCAGCTCGTCCTGGATGTCGAACACCGGGGTGAGCTGCTTGTGGGCCCATTCCAGGGCGTCGACCACCAGCTCTTCGCTGACGAACTCGGCTCCGCCCTCGACCATGACGATGGCGTCGCGGGTGGCGGCGAAGATGAGGTTCAGCTTGCTCTCGCCTGTGATCTGCTTGTAGCTCGGGAAGAGCACGAACTCGCCGTTCACGTACCCCACGCGGGCGCCGGCAATGGGGCCTTCAAAGGGCATGTGCGAGAGGTGCAAAGCGCAGGAGGCGCCGGTGATGGCCAGCACGTCCGGGTTGATGGTGTCGTCGGCGGAGAGCACCGTGGCGATGATCTGGACCTCGTCGCGGAAGCCCTTCTTGAACATCGGGCGGATGGGCCGGTCGATGAGGCGGGAGACCAGGGTCTCGCGCTCGCTGGGGCGGCCGATCTCGCGGCGGAAGTAGCTGCCGGGGATGCGGCCTGCGGCGTAGGACATCTCCTGGTAGTTCACGGTCAGCGGGAAGAAGCCGCGGTCGACTTCCAGGTGCTGGTTCACGGCCGTGACGTGCACCACGGTGCCGCCGGACTGGACCCAGACCGAGCCGCTGGCCTGTTTGGCCATCTTGCCGGTCTCCATGATGATCTCAAGGTTGCCGGCCTTTGTGGTGAGGCGTGTTGGTGCAAAGGGTACTAGCATTGAAGCTCCTTATCGTGAGTTGCCGCCCTGACGCTGCTCGGGCCCGGGAATCTAGCCGGCTTGGGGAAGGGCTGTTGCGCGCATGTTTCCAATCTGCCAAAGGATCCAATCTGCCAATTGGAGGCGCGCAAAAACGCTTTCCGCAGCCAACTAAAGGGGGGGCTTGGTTGAGTCCTGCGTCATGGGCGAGGTTTACGCGGACGCGACCTTCGCGCCCGTGCTGGTTGGTCCGCACGGGCAGGGGCGCACAAGCCCCCGCCCGCACGGGTCGGTTGTCTACTTGCGGAGGCCCAGGCGCTCGATGAGCGTGCGGTAGCGCTGGACGTCCTCTCTCTTCAGGTAGTTCAGAAGCTTCCTGCGCTGGCCGACCATTTTCAAAAGGCCGGTCTTGGAATGGAAGTCCTTCTTGTGCACCTTGAAGTGCTCGGTGAGGTAGGTGATGCGCTCGGTCAAAAGCGCAACCTGCACCTCCGGGGAGCCGGTGTCGCCATCGTGGGTCTTGTAGTCCTCGATGACCTTGGTTTTTCCTTCAGGCGTCATGACCACAGCAGTGTCCTCCTTTTCCGGATGCCGATCTTTGCGGAATCCGGGCTATGCCGGGAGCTCCCCCGTTCAGGTTGCCGCGTCGCCTTCCTGCCACAGTCCACGCAGAATCATCCAGCGCAGCATGCCGTCCTTGGTCTGGGCCTGCGCCAGCGCCACCGGTTCGCCGCTCTCCTCGACCAGCATGACCTGCTCCTCGGCATGGCCGAGAAGCTCTTGTCCGCTTGGTCCGCCCACCGGCAGCCAGGCCCCGTTCTTCACGAGGGCCGCCAGGGTGGGGGGGAGCACGATGGTGCGCCAGTGCGGGAGCATCTTCGCCAGCGGAATGACCCGCTGCGGAAAAAGCTCCGGCTCGCCAAGAACCGCATCCAGGCTGTGGGCGTCTGCAAGCCGGTAGGGCTCGCAGGCTTCCCGCGTGAGCTGGGCCAGGCTTGCGCCGCAGCCTAGCCGTATCCCCAAGCTGTGGACCAGGGATCGAATGTACGTGCCTGCCTGGCAACGCACCCTGAATCGTGCTGTGGGAAGCTCAATTTCCAGCGGTTCAACCTCGTGTATCTCGATGCTTTTCTCCTTGACCGGCACGAATTCACCCTTGCGGGCGAGTTCGTAGAGGGGCTTGCCCTCGTGCTTGGCCGCGGAGTAAGCGGGCACTTCCTGTTCCGTGAGGTCCTTCCAGGACAGGAT
>CAZXZF010000043.1:0-14466 GCA_964645095.1 uncultured Desulfocurvus sp.
ACTGGTACGGCTACTGCGTGGACGACCCGGTGAATAGGGTGGACGTGTGGGGGCTTCAGTTTAGGCCAACGGAACAAAAAAGCGACGAGTATTGGCAGTGCATTAACGATGCTCGCTGGTGGGACAGGCAGTGTAAGCAAGGGGCAGAACTTCTAGACTTTGCCATTGGCACGAAATGGCCCGTGCGGGGATATTCTGTTGGCAAAGCAGCAGAATGGGGATGCAAAGAAATATACGACAAGAGAGCTGAGCGATGTGAGGAAAAGTATGGACAGCCGCAGCCTCGCGAAGACGTGGTTGGCAAGCCTGAGGCAGAAGAATAGCCCGGCGGTACGCCTACTGGGCTTCGTCAAGACAGGGTTCTGCCTTGGCTTGCTCTACGGAGTGATAGTCTCTGTGTACATGGTAGCCACCATACAACTTCAAACAGAAGCTATCATCTGGCTGACTCTCATTGCCCTTGTTTTCGCAGGGGCGAAGGGAGGCGCAATCGGCATGGCGCTATGGTTGCTGTTCACGGTATACAACAAGGGAATACGCCGAGACGAATCTGGAGGATACAAAAGTTAGGAAAGAGGGCGCGGCCTTACAGTCACGTCCTCTTTCATTTTGCTCCACTTCGGCGGCTTCGCACCATAGACACACGCCCCGGCCCGGCCTCAGCGCTGGGCCGGGGCTTCCCCTGGCGCGACTACGATGCCGGCCCCTTCGGGGTTCCAGACCGGTCGCTTCACCGGCCCCCCTCCTGCAAGTCGACCCGCTGGGCGAGAAGGGCGGGGACAAGGACTGGTACGGCTATTGCCCCCTGAGATGATCAGACCCGGTGGACCGGGTGAATGTGGGGAACAGATTGCCTGGGGTCTGGGCGCTGCCGAGACCCCGGCGTTTATCCCTAGCCCTGCTCCGGCCGCTGGAACGTCAGCTCCGGCAGCATGGCCCAGGCCGGCGGCGGGGTTGGGGCCGAGGATTTCGCGCCCCTGGCGGGCGCCTTGCCAGGCGCCAGGCGGGCCAGGCAGGCCGCGCACAGGGTGCCGTCGGAGTCCTCGAAAAGGTGGTCCGTGCGGTTGATATGGTGCCCGCAGGCGGCGCAGCGGTGGCGGATCATGTGTTCCTCCCGCGTGGCGACAGCTCACGCTGCCTGAGTCGATGCATCTTGCGTGCCTGGCAAAATTTGCAGCGGGAATGACGTATAGAAATTTTCTATTTCTAATACAGCTATTTTCTCTTGGCGCTGCAAACCCGTTCTGCTAGATGACTGGCATGCAGTCATTCACCGCCTTTCCGGCAACACCGCAAAAGGTCCGGCTGACCCAGGGCGTACGCGCCGCTGGTTGAGCCGCCAAGGTGGCTCCAGGGGACCTGGAGCGGATACTCTCTGGCCTGGTGACGGGCCAGGACGAACGCATTCTCTCCGGCCCGCGCGGCGGCAACGAGGACGCGGTGGTGGTGCGCTTCCCGCCCGGCATGGCCCTGGTGCAGACCGTCGACTTCCTGACTCCCGTGGTGGACGACCCCTTCCATTTCGGCCAGATCGCCGCAGCCAACTCTTTGTCCGATGTCTACGCCGTGGGCGGCGAGCCGCTGACGGCCATGAACGTGTGCTGTTTCCCGGCGCGCAGCATGCCCCCGGAGGTGCTCGGGGCCATCCTCAAGGGCGGGCTGGCGAAGATCCACGAGGCCGGGGCCATGCTCTGCGGCGGCCACAGCGTGGAGGACCCGGAGATCAAGTACGGTCTGTCCGTGTCCGGCGTGGTCCACCCGGACAAGATCGCCACCAACCGGGGCCTCAGGCCCGGCGACGCGCTGCTCCTGACCAAGCCCATCGGCACCGGGGTGCTGGCCACGGCGGTGAAGGCCGGTCGGCCCGGCGCGGAAAAATTCGAGGAGCTGCTGCTGCATTGGTGCGCCCGGCTCAACCGGGGCGGGGCCATGGTCATCCGCGAACTGGGCCTCAAGGCCTCCACCGATGTGACGGGCTTCGGCCTGGGCGGGCACCTGCTGGAGATGGCGCAGTCCAGCGGCGTGTGCGCGGAGCTGGACCTGGGCGTGGTGCCCTTCTTCCCCGAGGCGTTGGAGCTGGCCGCCCTGGGGCTTTTGCCCGGCGGCAGCGTGTGCAACCGCAATTTCTATCTGCCGCGCGCGCGCCTCGGCGCCGGGCTGGAGGATCTGCGCGTGGCCCTGGTCTTCGATGCCCAGACCTCGGGCGGGCTCATCCTGGGCGTGCCGCAGGACAAGCTGGCCCAGGCCCAGGCCATGCTCCAGGCCTCGGGCGATCTGTCCGTATGCATCGGCCGCGCCGTCGAGGCCCAGCCCGGCGGGCCATTTCTGTCCATCGTCTAGGGCCTGTCCATCCTCTAGGTCCGGGCTCTCGCTTCGGGCATCTAGCCCTCAGGCTTTTCTCTCTTCCCGCCCCACCGGTCCACAAAGGCGGCCACGTCGAACTTCCGCCGCGCGCCGGAAAAGGTCATGCTGCGCACCACTCCGAACACCGCGCGCTCCGGCCAGGGCCGGTCGTGCACGCCGCCGATGCTCCAGACGATGCCCGCGTACCCGTTCACATCGCGCCCATCCAGCGACAGGCTGTCGTTGAGCCGCAGGCAGCGCTCAAGCGCCGTTGCCGCGTCCGGCGACCAGAGCAGCACCTGCTTGGCCCAGTACATGCGCAAATAGCCGTGCATGTGCCCGGTGGCGAGCAGCTGCCGCTGCGCCGCGTTCCACAGCGGGTCCGGGCTGTCCCCGGCCTCAAGCTCGGCGTCGCTTGCCAGATGCGGGCGCGGGTCGCCCTGGTGCTTGCCCAGCGTCGCCAGGGCCCAGGCCGGGAAGGCCGCGGGCGTGTCGTAGTCCGGGGTGTGCAGGCAGAAGTTCTCGGCCAGCTCGCGGCGCACAATGAGCTGCTCCAGGAAGCCGTCGCGGGCCTCAACGGAGATGTTTCTCGCCGCCAGCACGCACAGCGCCACGCGCTGGGCGCTGAGCTGCCCGAAGTGCAGGTACGGCGACAGCAGCGAAGCGGCAGGCTCCACCGGCGTGTTGCGGTCATCGGCGTAGCGCGGCAGGCTTGATGCCAGAAAGGCCTCGAGCCGGGCGCGGGCGACTGTTTCGCCGGGCGGGAAAGCCGCTGGTGGAGCGCCGAACTCCGCGCACAGCGCGCCCCAGTCCGGGCGCGGCAGGGGCGCGGTCCAGGCAGCGGCCGGGGGGCTCAATTGGGCTGGCAGGGGTGGGAACCCGTCCAGGAACTCGGGCAGCAGGCGCTGGATCTTGGGCCGGAGCGTGCGCGCCATGTACTCGCGCCTGTCCGAGGCCGTGCGCGCGGGCACCACGTTGCGGGCGTCCACCTCGACCACCGGCACGTCCAGCCGGGGCAGGGCCTGGGCCAGCCAGGCGCGTTTTATCCTTGTGGGGTCGGCGTCGGTGACCATGAGCCCGGCGCGGACCTGGCGCACGAACTCCGGCACCTCGCGGCCCGGCTCGCCGCGCAGCAGCGCGAAGGGGATGCCCAGGGCGTCGAGGGCAAACGCCGTCTCGCGCAGGCCGTGGACCAGGAAGGCGAAATGCTCCGGCCGGGCCAGGCCGAAGCCGCGCGCCAGGCAGACCGCCACGCACAGCGGCTGGCCGCGCTCCTGCGCCAGCGCGGCAGCATGGATGAGCGCCCAGTTGTCGGCAGCGCGCAGGTCGCGGTGCATCCAGTAGACCACCGGGCCGGGCTGCCCGGGTCTGTTGTGGATGAGGCGGGCGCGGGCTGGGTGCATGGGCTGCGCTCCGGTATCTGCGGGGGGCTCTTTCGGGTCGGCTCCGGGGTTCTATCCCGGCAGGGCTGTGACCACGGCCACGGCCTTGATGCCGCGCTTTTCGCCGGTGAAGCCCAGGCCCTCCTCGGTGGTGGCCTTGACGTTCACGCAGGCTTGCGGAAGCTCCAGCAGCTGCGCGATCTGCGCGGCCATGCGCGCCTTGTGCGGCCCGAGCTTGGGCACCTGGGCGATCACGGTCAGGTCCGCGTGGACCGGGCAATAGCCCAGGGCGCGCACGCGCCTGAGCGCCTCGGTGACGAACACGGCGCTGGGCATGTTCGCAAAGGCCTGGTCGGTGTCCGGGAAGAGCTGGCCGATGTCGCCCGCGCAGGCGATGCCCAAAAGCGCGTCGGTGAGGGCGTGCAGCACAACATCGCCATCGCTGTGGGCGATGACCTGCGGGCCGCCGGGGATGGCGATGCCGCCGAGCATCATCGGCCTGGCCTGGGATTTCGCTTTGGCATCGGTTTCATTGGGCGCAAGATAGCGGTGCACGTCGTAGCCCCAGCCCGTGCGCGGGGGCTTCGCCCCGTTCATGGGGGAGGAGAGCAGCGCAAGGTCTGCGGGCGTGGTGATCTTCACGTTCTGCTCCTCGCCCGGGACCACGGCCACGGGATGTCCGGCGCGCTCCATGAGGGCCGCGTCGTCCGTGACCTCCCAGCCTTCGGCCTGGGCGCGCTGGTGCGCGGCCAAGAGCGGGGCCAGCAGAAAGCCCTGGGGCGTCTGCACGGCGCGCAGGCAGGCGCGGTCCGGGGTGTTGGCCACGGTGTTGTCCGCCCTGACGGTCTTGATGGTGTCGGTGACGCTCAGGCCGGGGATGGCGGCCAGGGCGCCCTTTGAGACGGGGCCGGGCGCCAGGGCCTCGGCCACGCGGCGCACCAGGGCTGCCGTGGCAAAGGGCCGGGCTGAGTCGTGCACGAGCACGGCGTGGCAGGCTTCCTGTCCCCTTGCGGGCAGGGCGGCCAGGCCCAGGCGCACGGAGTCCTGCCTGCGCGCGCCGCCAGCGCAAATACGCCAGGGCAGGCCCAGGGGCTCGCCCGCGTCAAGCTCGGCCACCAGGGCGGCCATGCGCTCAACGTCCTCGGGCGGAAAAACGAAGACCAGGCCCTTGACCGCCTGCACGCGCGCGAAGGTGCGGGCGCTGTGCCAGAACAGCGGCGCGCCGTCCAGGTCGAGATACTGCTTGCGCACGGCCTCGCCGGTGCCGTCGGCCAGGGCCTGGGCGAGGCGCGAGCCGCTGCCTGCTGCGAGCAGCACGGCCCAAATGGGATTGGCGGAATGGTGCGGGCCTTTGCTGGTCATGGGCGGCGGCCTTTGCTGCAAGGTAAGGACATTGGAATCCAAGGGCGCTGCCCTGGACCCCGCCAGGGGACTCCGTCCCCTGAACCCCTGCAAGGGGGCGAACCCCCTTGACCCCATGCCCTCCGGCCCGGCGCGGCTTTTGCCGCGCCGGGCCGGAGGAATCAGGTTCCAAGGGGCGTGCCCCTTGGCGGTGGGGGTCCGGGGGAGGCGGAGCCTCCCCCGGTGTGTCGTCGGCGTGCCGGAGCCGGACTGTAAGCCGGGTTTTGTGTCCCCCTTCGTCCCTTTCGGGGCGAGGGAGGCGACCGTCATTCCTCTAGGATGGCCGTTACCGACCACCTCAAGCAACCTACCCGAAGGCAATAGCCGGGCCAGCCTACCTTCCTATTTGGTCTTGCTCCGAGCGGGGCATGCCTAGCCGGGCGTGTCGCCACGCCCGCTGGTGGGCTCTTACCCCACCGTTTCACCCTTACCCCGTGGCCCCCCCTCCGAAAAGGGAGGGCTCGCGTGGCGGTCTGCTTTCTGTTGCGCTTGCCGAGGATCGCTCCTCCTGGGAGTTACCCAGCGCTCTGCCCTGTGGAGCCCGGACTTTCCTCCCCGCCCCTTGCGGGGCGCGGCGACGGTCCGTCCAACTCCGGCGTGAACCTTAATCGTGAATCGTGGGGGAATGCTCCACCCAGAAAATGATCCGCTGGCAGTTGGGGCAGCCCAGGATCTGCTTGCCCTTCTGCAGCTCGTTGAACGACTGCGGCGGAATCCTGATGTGGCAGCCGCCGCAGATGCCTTCGGCCACGGGGACGATGACCGGGTGCTCGATGCGCGAGCGGATGAACTCGTAGCGCCCCAGGATCGGCGGCGGCACGACCTTGCCGGCCTTGTTGCGGCGCTTGCCCAGGGAGTCCAGACGGGTCTGGGCCTTGGCCACGCGCTCGTCCAGGGTGGCCTTCTTGACGTCGTAGCCTTCCATGAGGGCGTCGATCTCCGCGGCCAGTTCCTGCATGGCGGTGTCCTGGCGGGTGAACTCCTCCATCACCGCGATGCGCTCTTCCTCACGCAGGCGGTTCAGCTTCTCCATGGAATCCATCTCGCGCATCATGGCGTGGTATTCCTTGGTGTTGCCCACGGCCATGAGCTTGTTCTTGCTCTTCTTGATCCTGTGCCCGTCGTCCTCGATCTCGCCTTCAAGGCGCTTCTGCTGCACCTTGAGGAGGTCGATGCGCTCCTGGACCTGGGCCTGGCGCTCCTTCAGCTGGGCCAACCGGCCTTCGAGCTCCGAGAGCTCCAGGGGAGCCTGGCGGACCTCGACCTCCAGGACCTTGATCTCGTCGTCCACGGTTTGCAGGACCACCAACTGCTCGATCTGCTTCTGATACATGGGCACCTCGTAGTGTTGCAATATTGTGATGCCGTCCGACCGGAAAGAAGGCTGGCCTTAGGCCAGCACCCGGTAGCTGAACGGACTCTTTCCCTCGAAAAACCGCACCTCGACGCCGGACAATGCCGGGGCGAGTTCCTGGGCGAAGAGACGCATCATCTCCTCCTCCAGGATGAAATGGCCGACGTCGAAGACCAGCCCCGGCGTCTCCTGGGCGGCGTGGTGCTTCACGTCGCCGCAGAGGAACACGTCCGCGCCAGCGGCAAAGGCCGCCGGGATGAGCGAGGCCCCGGAGCCCGTGGTGTAGCCCACGCGGCGGATCATCGAAGGCCGCGGCCCGCACTCGGCCCAGGCCAGGGCCCTCGGCCCGTTTTGGGTTCCGCCGGCGCCGCCGCCAATGACTGCGGAGGGCTGCTGCACGCTGAACAGGGCCTTTTCCAGGGCCTTGGCGAAGTCCTCGTAACTGAGCGCCGTGGGCAGCTCGCCCACCTGGCCGAAGCCGACGCTCTCCACCGGGGCCTCCAGGCGGCGCACCAGGAACTCCGGGCGCTTGCCGAAGATGCCCACCAGGCGCTCGGCGATGTCGTCCCAGGCGCGCTCCTCGCAGATGACGCGCACCTCGCCGGAGGCGCTCTGGGACACGGCGATGACGCCGGGAGCCTCGGACAGGGGCTGGGCCTCGCGCTCGGTGATGCGCGCCGGGGCCTGAAAAAAGACCTCACGCGCGGGGAAGGCCTGCACGGGCTCGATGCTTGCGCAATCCTTGAGCTTCAGCGCGCGGCCAAGCCAGAAGGCCGGGCCGCCGGGGCGGCAGTCCAGGCTGGTGTGGGCGGTGTAGAGCCAGGCCCCGGCAACCATGAACTGGCGCAGCACGTCGAGGTACTGGCCTTCTTTCGTGGGCGTCTGGGGCTTCAGGTACAGCGGATGGTGCGTGACCACGAGGTCCGCGCCCCAGGCCAGGGCGTCGGCCATGATCGCGGGCAGCGGGTCCAGGGTCACGGCGAGCTTTGTGACCTCGGTCCGGGCGCCGCTGATCTGCACGCGGGAGTTGTCCCAGTCGGCGGCCAGGGCCTCCGGGGCCAGGGAACGGACAAGATCCAATGCTTTGAGCGCGTTCATCGGGCCCCCTCAAAACGCGGATGCTCCCGTAGGGTTTCCCCCTGGGAGCATCTGCTATCGCCTGCACAGGTCCGGGCGGCAAGTTTCAACGTCTTCGCTGTTGCGCGTATGGTCAATGTCAGTCCTTAAGGTCAGGTCTTGGGGTCTGGCCGTGCTCGCGACCGGTGCGGTTCGCCTCGCCCTCTTCGGCTGGTGGGCCAACCAGGGGTCGAACCTGGGACCATCCGGTTATGAGCCGGGGGCTCTACCAACTGAGCTATTGGCCCGTACCTGTCCGAGCAGGGTTACATAGCAGAGGCCGCACCCGCCGTCAAGGCGCAAAGCCCGGGCCGGAAGCGGCAGCCCGAAGCGCCCAGGCCGGGCCCCCTGGCGCGCGCCCTAGCGGGCCTTGAGAATGCGCTCGATGAGTCCGCTGGTCGAGTAGCCGGGCAAGAGCGGCAGGCTCATGACCTGCCCGCCGGCGTCCTCCACCGCCTCGCGGCCCACGATCTTGTCCTTGGTCCAGTCCCCGCCTTTGACCAGCACCTGCGGCTGAACGGCGCGGATGAGTTCCAGCGGCGTGTCCTCGTCAAAAATGACCACGAAGTCCACGGCCTCCAGCCCGGCCAGCACGTAGGAGCGGGCGGCCTGGCTGTTCAGCGGGCGCTTGGGGCCCTTGGCGTCCTTCTTGATGCGCCGGACCGAGTTGTCGGAGTTGAGCCCCACGACGAGCCCGTCGCCCAGGGCCCGGGCGCGCGCCAAGAGGTCCACGTGGCCGGGGTGCAGCAGGTCGAAGCAGCCGTTGGTGAACACCATCCGGTAGCTCTTGGGCAGCACGCGGCGCATGGCCACGAAGTCCTCCAGGGTCATGAGCTTCGGGTGGAAGAGTTCGTCTTCGTTCATTTGGTGTCCTACCCCTTTTGGCCCTTGGGCCGCAGATGTTCCGTATGTCCCATGAGCGAAAGCTCAAGCCAGTCGTAGCCGAAGGTAAGGCAAGCCGCCTCGTCGTGCAACACGTCGTTTTTGCGCGCCTCGGTCATGTCCAGGCGGTCCATGAGGCCAGACTGCGCAAGGAAGGGCTGGAATTCGTCGGGCTGGTACAGGGCCAGGCCCGCCATGCCGAGCTGCTTCTGGCCCAGGTGCCGCCCGGTGAGCGCCTCAAAGGCGCGCAGGTCCTCGGCCAGGGCCATGTAGCGGTCGTTGGCCTCGTTGTAGGGCTCAAGGCCCTGGTCGTGCATCCAGGCCTGCGCGTCGAAGTCCGTCCCGGCCTCGAATCCGCGGCAGTGGGCCTCACGGGCCATGAACACGCGCTCCGCCACCCCGCCCTCCGGCCCGCGCTGGGTGGCGCGGCCAAGGGGATAGGTGCGGCAGGCCGAGGGCCGGTCCTGGTACACGGCGCAGCCCGTGTCGCGCGCAAACGGGCATTTGTGCCGGGCGTCGACCAGCATGCGCATGTGCAGCATGGGCAGGCCCACGCCCGGCATGGCCAGCAGGTTGGCGAAAAGGTTGATGAACTCGCGCGCGGTCTGGCCCGTGGTGTGGCGCAGGCGCAGGGCGTCGTAGGGCGTGAGCATGAGGTCCAGCGCCGAGCAGCAGGCGCCAAAGCAGCTCACGCCGGGATGGCAGGCGAAGCGGAAGCTCTCGCCCGGCGCAAGCTCCTGGTGCTCGCTTAGGAATTGCGTGCTGCTGTCGGTCATGTGTCGGCTCCGTGCGAAATGTGCTCACCGGGCATGTACTTGTCCAGCAGGTGTTCATCCAGCAGGCGCAGGCAGCCCTGCTGGTGCGCCTCCAGGCGTTCGGCCTGGGCGGTTATGTGCTTCGCGATCTCCGCGCGCGGGTGCAGGCACTGCATCTTGTAGCGGTTGCCCTGGGCATTGGCGCTGGCCGCGCTGCTGTCTTGGCCGGAGCCTTGCCCGGCGATGCCCGAGCGCTTGCGGTGGCGCACCCTCAGGTGTCCCTGATACACGGCATTGGCCCCGGAATCCAGCATGCGCAGGTCGCGCTCAAAGTCATCGTACTGCGAGGGGCCAAGGGCCAGGGAGAACCCGCCGCCCGCCGCCGGAGCCGCGTCTGTCGAATCGATGAGGGCCGCGCGCCGGAACAGGTGACAGCAGCCCGTCACCGAGGCGCAGGGGCTGACGAAATCGAACAGGCCCCAGTCCGGCCCCTGCAGGTGCGCGTCGCACAGGCGGAAGGGGTTGGGCGTCAGGCTCTGGAAGTCCAGGTCCGGGCGGTCGCCCTGCTCCTCGCCCTTTTCCTCGCAGGGCGCATCCTGCGGGATCACCAGATGCCCGGCCACGTTCTGGAGCAGGTGCGGGGCGTGGTGGTCCACCACCTTGCAGCCGACGACCCCGGCCTGCGGGTGCTGTTTCAACGCCGCGCCCAGGCGTCCCAGCCAGTCCTGGGGCAGGTCCACGTCGTCGTCGAGGTAGACCAGGGTCTCGGCAGCCTTGGCCTCGGGCAGCGCGGCCAGCCAGTTGCGGGCCGCTGGCGCGCCGATGTTCACGGGCAGGGTGACGCGCACAAGATTCTCGCCCGCGCGCTCGGCCCAGGCGGACAACACCTGCGGGGTCTGGTCCGTGCTGCCGTTGTCCAGCACCACGACGCGCGCGCCCTGCACATTTGAAGTGAACAGGCTCGTGAGCGTGGCGTCCAGGTCAACGGCCTTGTTCCAGGTGTAGAGCATGACCAGCGTGGGGCCGGGCAGGGGCGCGAGGGCATGGCGCTGGCTGCTGAATGCGTCCGCCGCGACCTGGGCCAGGCTGGCCTGCCAGGGCGCGGCGCAGAGCGCGCGCAAAAGCTGGGGCCGGGCCGCCTGGTCCTGGCCTGCGGCCAGCAGGGCCAGGCCCGTGCGCGCGGGCGCAAAGCCCGGGCCGAAAACCGGGCCGAATTTCGAGCCAGGGGCAGCGCCGAGGCCCGCCAGGGCGTCCAGGCAGGCCGCCGCGTCGCCACGCAGAAAGGCGGCCTGGGCGCTGAGCGCCGCCGCCACCGGGGCCAGGGCCGGGAGGCTCTCCAGGTCCGCCAGGGCCGCAGCCTCCAGGGCCGCCTTGGCCTCGGGCTCCCCGGCGTAGAGCGAGAGCGCCAGGGCCTTGTCGCGCCAGAACAGGGAGGCCGGGGCCTTCTTGACCTGCCCGGCCAGGAAGTCGGCCAGCCTGGCCGTGTCGCGCAACGTGGCCAGGCGCTCGAAATAGGCCAGCCCGCCGTCTTTGGCCTCGGGCACGCGCCAGCCTGCGGCCACAGCCGCGAGCGCCACGCCGGAGGCCTTGGGCAGCGCCAGTTCCGGCGCGGACAAAATCTCCGTTGCCAGCGGGCCGGAGAGGGGGTTCTCGCCCCAGGCCCAGAGCAGCAGGTCCGTGGCCAGGGCGGTCAGGCGTGCGCCTTCGGCCCCGGTCACGCCAGCACGCACTTCACCTAAACACAGGGCCGCAGCCTGGGCCAGGTGCCGCCAGCCCGTGGAGGCCAGGGCCAGCCGCTGGCGCAGGGGCGCGGGCAGCGCGGTCCAGGCGGAACTCAGGTCGTGCGGTGCGTGCATGGCCCCTCCTCCTGGTTCGGCTCCTGTAAGTCCATAACGGAACATTCCGCCGCCACCTGCCGGGCCAGCTCCTCAATGGGCAGGGGTTCGAAGAGCGCCTCGCCGAAATAGGCGCGCAAAAGCGTGAGGGTCTTGGCCGCGTTGCCCAGGTGCCGGGCCACCAGCCGCCGGTTGATGCGGCCCATGCGCAGGCGCAGGGCCGGGTCGTCGGCCAACAGCACCACGGCGTCGGCCAGGCCGGACACGTCGCCCGAGGCGCGCACAAAGCCGTTGACGCCATCATGCACCAGCTCCGGCATGCCGCCCACATCCGTGACCACGGCGGGCAGGGAGCAGGCAAAGCCCTCCAGCAGAACGTTGGGCAGGCTCTCCTGGCGCGAGGGCAGCACAAGGATGTCCGCGTCCGCAAGCTCGCGCAGCACGCCCGCGTGGGGCAGGTGCCCGGGGACGCGCAGGCGCAGGCGCAAGGCCGGGGTCACCAGCTCCTCAAAGGGTTTCATGTTGCGCACCCCGGCAGCCACGAACTCCACGTCGCGCACGCCGCGCGCCACCAGCTCCGCGGCCGCGCGCAGGAACACGTCAAAGCCTTTGGCCGGGGCCTCGTTGCCCACGTAGAGCACCCGCGCGCCGCGCTTCTTGCGGGCCGTGCGCTCCGGGGGCAGGCCCCCCCCGCACAGATCAGGCTCGGGCAAAAAGGAGTTGTACACCAGCCGGAGCCGGTTCCGGGGCACCAGGTACCTGCGCAGCATCTCGGCGCACCTGAGCGAGTTCACGGTGACGCCCGTTGCCGCCAGGCAGTAGAGCGCAAAGATGGTGTTGGGCGGGAAGATGACCCCCCGGTTGATGAACAGGGCGAAGCGCGCGCCCCCCAACCCGGGCACCTTGGCCAGGGCCGCGCTCTTGTAGGCCTTGGCGTGGAAGGTGTGCACCACGTCGGCCTCCACGCGCCGGGCCAGGTCGGCCACGAAGGAGGCCGCACGCACATACTGCCTGAACCCGCCGAACTCCACCACCTCGATGGGGTTGTCGCCGGTCGTCAGCGGCGCGAGGGCCGAGGCGATCTCCGAGCCCGGCGGGATCACCGCGGTGACGCGCAGGCCGCTCTCGCGCATGCCCAGGATGTTGTTGACCATCTGGCGCGAGCCGCCGGAGAGCTTCTCCGAGTCGGTCATGTAGAGAACGCTGGCGATTTCCGGGCGCTTGCGCAGGTACTTGAAGAACAGGCGCGAGGTGAGGCTGCCTGCATACATGCGCAGGCGGCTGGCGATCCATTTGCCGTCCTTGGTCTTGCCCACCCCTATCCGATGGATGCGCATGGGATCGGTGCCGCGCGTGTTGGCGCTGCGCTCCAGGGTAAAGGCGGCCTTGAACCCGGCCTGGCGCAGGCAGGACTCGGACAGGGCGTCGAACTGGCCCCAGGGCCAGCAGAAATACTGCTCGTCGCCATACCCGTTGATCTCGCGGATGCGGGCAAAACAGCGCTGGAAGTCCTCCAGGCAGAAGGCCCGGCGCATCGCGTCCGTGCGGCGGCAATAGTAAAGCCCGCCCCCGGCCTGCGCGCTGCCCTCGGTCGGCCAGTAGCCGTTGTAGGCATAGGCGCTGCCGGTCTCGAACTGCGGCAGGGCGGCCGAGGGCGTGGCCTCGCGCTGTTCCGTGCTGTAGATGCCCCAGGCGCTCCAGTGGGCGCTCGCGTCGGCCTGGCTGCCGGTCCTGGTCAGGCTGCGGAAACAGCCCTGGTGCCGGGCGCTGTGGCCGTGCACCTCGCAGCCGTAGTCGTTGACAAGGGCGCGCAGCTCGGCCTCGTTCATGAACTGCGAACAGTCGCCAGACTTGAGCGCGGCGCGGAAGGACTCCGGCGCGCTCAAGAGCTCCGGCCCGCCCCCTTCAGGGGCCAATTGGGGGCGCTTCTCGCCGCTGCCGATGAAGTCCGTGACGCAGAAAAAGACCCCGGTCATGCCGTATTTGGCCAGCAGCGGCGCGGCCAGGGTCCAGTTGGACAGGTGGCAGTCGTCGAAGGTGAGCACGCAGGCCTTGTCCGGCACGGGCGTGTCGCCGCGCAGGGCGCGGAGCAGCTCGCGCGCAGTGATGGTGCGGTAGCCCGCCGCCCGGATGGCGGCAAGGTGCTCCTCGAAGCGCTCCGGCGTGTGCCCGTCGGCCCGGCTCACGTTGTGGTAGCAAAGGACTGGAATGCTGTGCGGCACGCGGTACTCCCTCGCAAATTGCCTACCAGACCCGGCCAGCCCCGGCAAGCGCCCGGCTGGCCTCGACAATCGCCAGCCTGGCCCGACAATCACCAGCCTGGCCCGACAATCACCGGACCGGACCGCCCACCCGCTGCGGCCGGTTCGCCCCCAATGGCCGGCGGCAATCCATCTATTGATAATCTCTGCGGATGGGGCTACAGCTACAGGCTATGTCCGAGCGGACGATTCTCTTCCTTGCCGAGCCGCAGTCCGTCAGCGGCATCTTTCCAGCCCTGCGCGACGCCGGGGTTCAGGCGGGCGTGGCCGACGGCCTCACCTCCGCCATGGCCTTCCTCAAGCGTTCCCCCACGGCGGTTGTTTTTTCGCGCCCTGCGCTGCCCGGCTATGCCGCCGAGGCCCTGCTCTCGCGCCTGGCCGAGCTCGCGGCCAAGGGCGAGGACGTGCCGCCAGTGGTCATCTTCTCGCGCATCGGCAGCGCCGAGGAGGCCCAGAAGTATCTGGAGCTCGGCGCGCGCGACTACTGGCTGGAGCCGCTCGGCTGGGAGAAGATCAGCCTGATGCTGCCCGAGGCCGCACCGGAACCCGAGCCCGCGCCCCGCGCCGCGCCGCGTCCGGCCGCCCCGCGCGTGCTCTCCAACGCCTCGCCGAGCATCTCGCGCCTGGCCTCCAACGCCTCCCTGGCCGCCGGGGCCACGGCCACCTCCTCCGGCCCGGAATCCGCCGCCGGGCGCTTTCAGATCATCGGCCGGCACCCGGCCGTGCAGCGCGTGCTGGCCCTGGCCCGGCAGGTTGCGCGCTCAAAGGCCACGGTGCTCATCTCCGGGCCCTCGGGCACCGGCAAGGAGATGTTCGCCCGGTTCATCCACCACAATTCCGACCGCGCCCGCGAGCCCTTTGTGGCCATCAACTGCGCGGCCCTGCCCGAACATCTTCTGGAGAGCGAGCTCTTCGGCCACGAGAAGGGCGCCTTTACCGGGGCCATCAACCGCAAGCTCGGCAAGTTCGAGCTGGCCCAGGGCGGCACCATCCTGCTCGACGAGATCACCGAGATGGACCTGGCCCTGCAAGCCAAGCTCCTGCGCGTGCTCCAGGAGGGCGAGATCGACCGCGTGGGCGGCGTGGAGACCATCGGCGTGGACGTGCGCGTGCTGGCCACCACCAACCGCGACATCG
>CAZXZF010000044.1:0-5794 GCA_964645095.1 uncultured Desulfocurvus sp.
GGTACGCCAAGTCCGAGACGATGGCCGAGACCGTGGCCTCGAAGACCTCCTGGTCCGCCTTCCTGCGGCGACGCTGGCGGAGCTGGTTGCGCACCTCGTAAGCCTGGAGCTGCTGGAGGACTTCGGCGACGACCGCCCTGGACCTCTCCGTCCGGGCCATGCGCCACGGGTTGAAGTGGCTGTCCCGGAGCCGTTCCTCCTGCTCCTCGGCCTCGGCCTGCCCAATGCCCTGGTCCAACACCTGCCTCCTCCCGATCACAATATGACCACCCCGCCACCGGCCAGCCGGATGAGTCCGATAAACGAAAGGAGGCCGCCATGTCCAGGAGAACCACTTTGGTAGACATTATACTCAAATGCAAAAGGTACTTGAAGCTCGAACGCTCCTGTTCTATACCGCCACTCCGGGCCGCGACCTACGGCAAGGCATCATGTCTATCAGGCTAGATACAAACACCTTTCCAGGAGATTCCGTGGAGCCGAAGAAGCTAGATACCGAGAAGTTTGCCAAAATCTACAGCCTTATGAACTCAACCACTTACGATGGTGAACGAGAGGCCGCGAGGGACAGGGCTGAGGCTGTGGCGTGTGCAGCGGGGATGACCTTCGATGAAGCCGTGAAGGTCATCTCCATGCCTGAGGCCGCACCGACAAAGAAAGACTTCATCACAGATTTAACGGATTATTTTGAGCAAAGAGAACCCGGATACAAGGCTCGAGTCGCCGAAGAAGCCCGTCAGCGGGAAGAAGCGCGGCTTAAGGAGCGATCTGAGCTTATTGAGCGCTATGGATCAGAAGATGCCGTCATGGCTCCCTGCGACAAGGAAGCCATGCTGGAGGAGGCCTGCGCTCATTTGGCAGAAGTGGAAGAGGACGGCTACGTGTCCAACTTGGACGGCTGGGGGCCAATGTCGAAGAATACAGACCTACCTGAATCTGTCCGTCAGGCGGTATCCCAAGCATACCCCTTGCCGACATCTATCGCCGAGGCGTGGGCCGAGTGGCGACACTGGAACCGCCGTTGGCACGAAAGAGCCACACTAGAACCGTACCTTGAATCCCACCCTCTGCCGGTGAACGCTCGGCTCGTGGTCCTCGAAGAACTACTGGTCGCGCTTCCAGCCCAGAGCCTTGATGATGTCCTGGCACGGCTCGACAAGTACGAGGAACTCTGCAACCAGGGCATGTACGTTGAGTATGATGATCAAGACAAGTTCATCAAACAATTCCGCAACGACGTTGGCTTCCTGTCCAACGGCGTCCAAGTTGGACGGAAAGTTCCCTTCACTAACGCAAAGAAGAGAGACGCCGTGTTGGAGCACCTCAAGTGTCCAGAGCGGTCCCTGCTGTCAGACCGCGAGATCGCCCGTATCGTCGGGGTCTCGCCGCAAACTGTGAACAACTGGCGCAAGCGGCTCAACGTCCAATTTGGACGGACGCAATAGCGCCAGGCCAGGGGTTACTGCACCCCGTACCGCTGGAGCTTCGCGTGGAGCGTCTTCCGCGTGATGCCGAGCTTCCGGGCCGTTTCGCTCTTGTTTCCGCCAGCGCCCTCAAGGGCCTCCAGGATCGCCACCCTTTCGATCTCGTCAAGGGTCATGTCCTGGATGTTCATCCCGGCTGGCGAGGCCCCCGCGCCGCTCAGGGCGATGGCTGAAGGCAAGTCCTGTTCGCGGATGTATTCACCCGCGAGCAGCACCACGGCCCGCTCCACGCCGTTTTCCAGCTCCCGCACGTTTCCCGGCCAGGGGTATTTGAGCAGCCGGTCCATGGCCTCGGGGGTGAACCCCTTGACCTGCTTGCCGTTCTTGGACGCGAACTTCTTCAGGAAATGCGTGGCGAGAAGCGGGATGTCCTCAACACGGTCACGGAGCGGCGGCAAGGACAGCGTGACCACATTCAGCCGATAATAGAGGTCTTGCCGGAAGCGCCCCAGCTCCACCTCATGCATGAGGTCGCGGTTCGTGGCGGCCAGGATGCGCACGTCCACCTTGATGGCGTGGTCCCCGCCCACCCGCTGGACTTCCCGTTCCTGTATGGCCCGCAAGAGTTTGACCTGCATGGTCATGGAGATTTCACCGATCTCGTCGAGAAAGATCGTTCCCTTGTCCGCCATCTGGAACCGGCCATCGCGCCGCCTCTCGGCCCCAGTGAAGGCCCCCTTCTCATGCCCGAAGAGTTCCGACTCCAGCAGGGTCTCGGTCAAGGCCGCGCAGTTGACGGCCACGTATGGGCCATTCTTGCGGGAGCTGTTGGCGTGGATGGCCTTGGCGATGAGTTCCTTCCCCGTCCCGGACTCGCCGGTGATGAGCACGGTGGCCTCGGAGGGGGCGATGGTGGACAGCATGTCCAGGAGCTGGCGCATGGGGGGGCTTGAGCCGATGATGCCGCCCGGATCAAACGAGGCGGCCAGGGTCACGCGCAAGGCCTTGTTCTCGTCGCGCAGGGACGTATGGTCCAGAGCGCGCTCCAGGGTCAGCTTGAGGTCGTCGAAATCAAGGGGCTTGGTGAGGTAGTCGTAGGCTCCGGCTTTGATGGCCTCCACCGCAGACTCCACATTGGAGTAGGCCGTCATGATCAGGATGGGGATGGCCGGGTTGTAGGCCTTGATCTCCTTGAGCGCCTCAATGCCGGACAGCCCGGCCATGCGCACGTCCATCAGGATCAGATCGTAGGGACGCTGATGGCACAGGACCACTGCGGAGTCGCCGTCCTCCGCGCCTTCGACGCGGTAGCCCCAGTCGGCCAGGAGCGTGAGCAGCATGTGCCTGTGGCCGGAGTCATCATCGACAATGAGCAGCTTCGTCTTGGAGGGCTTCACCTTTCGATCTCCTATGCAGCCTGCCCTTCCAGGGGCAGCAGGATGGTGAACGTGGTTCCGGTGCCGGGCTGGCTTTCCACCTTGATCTCCCCCCCATGCCCCTCCACCACCCGATGAACGATGGCAAGGCCCAGCCCTGTGCCGGACGGCCTTGTGGTGAAATAAGGGTTGAAGATGTTGGCTATGACATCCGGGGACATGCCCTTGCCCGTGTCGGCGATGCGCACGGCCAGTCGGCCTGGGCTGCCCTCGCGGCGTGTGGACACCTCCAGCACACCGTTTTGCTCCGTAGCCTGGATGGCGTTGAGGAACAGGTTCAGCAGCACCTGGGTCATCCTCTCCGCGTCCAGGGGGACCGGTGGCAGGGCTTCGTCCTTCTGGAAGCGGACCTCCACGCCCTTGCCCGAGGCATCCGACCCACACAGGCGCAAGGCCCGCTCGATGACCGCGTTGACGTCCTCGTTCTTGAGAACGGGCTGCCCTGGCTTGGCGAACTCCAGCAGTTCGGAGACGACCCGGTTGAGCCGGTCCACCTCCTGGATCATGACCTTGGCAGCCTCCTTGTCAGGCCCCTCGGTCTTGATTTTTCCAGCCAGATAGGTGGCGAAGCCCTTGATGGAGCTGAGGGGGTTGCGGATTTCATGGGCGATGCCAGCGGCAAGGTTCCCCAAGGCCGAAAGGCGTTCATTGCGCCGCACCTGCTCCTGAAGACGTTTGATCTCGCCAAGGTCGCGGAGGATGAACAGGTGGCCCAAAAACAGGCCCTCCTCGTTGACGATGCGGGATGCGCTGAGGCTGACCGGAGTGCGCTTGCCCGACGCGTCCGTCAATTCCGTCTCCCGCTCGAGAACGGACTCTCCGTGCGCCAGTTCCGAGGCGTAGGACTCCCAGTCCAGGCCTCCGATGTCAGGCAGCGGGGTCCCGGCCAGCTTCTCGGAGCCGACCCCGAGCAGTCCTGACGCCGTCTCGTTGGTCAGGGCGACACGACCGTCAGGATCAGTGGTCAGCAGGCCCACGGGGAGGCTCGTCACGACTTCGGAGGCAAAGGCTCGCGCATCCTGGAGCAGCCGCCGGGAACGCCGGGAACTCTGCGCCCAGAACAGCGAGACGAAGCCGCCGAAGCCAAGCAGCCCCACCAGCAAGGCGATGACCACCGTGTTCCGCGAGTCCTCTTCAAGGGCAGCCTCGAAAGGGCGCACGTCGAGGCCCACGAACAACACCTGTTTCTCCTGCGGGAGAGGCTTGGCCATTCCGGGCATCGGCCGCATGGAGGAGCCGGGGTTCCACCACGAGCACTCGCCCATGGGTTCATGCCACATCTCCTGCCGGAAGCCGGGCTGCGGGGAGAAGGATTTATACACCTCGAAGACCTTGCCGACTTCCGGCGAATCAGTAATCCGCCATTTCTGGACATCCCCCGCACCGAGCGCAGCCAAGGTGTCGGCATCATAGCCGCGTGTCCCGATCTTCGACTTGTCGCTATGGGCCAGGATCAGGCCGGTCTGGTCCGTCACCATCATGAAGGTGATGCCCGGCTGCTTTCCCGTCTCCTCCAGAAGCGCCTGCAAGTTCTGGCTGCCGCGCATGCCCATCCAGGCCCTCGTTCCGGCCTCCAATGCCCAGATAAGGGACCCGGCCCTGTCCGAGAGGTTCTGGGACATGTGCAGCTTCTCCCGCTGGGTGTTGCGGGCGGCGAGCACGGCGATGGCGAGGCCGAAAATCACGGCCAGGCCGACCATCAGCCATGGAGAGAGCTGCAAAAAGGAACTGCGCCGCAGGGAGGGGGCGGAATGTAAAGCCGTCATTTCAACATCCTCATGATCCGTTTGTCTGAAGGAGAGTGTATCCATTCTTCCCTTCATGTCCAGCAGCATGGATACTTTTTATCCGCCACAGGCCGCCCGGCTCACCCAGTCTGGCCCTCGTCATAAATTTAAACAAACGATTTAAGCATGTTGAACTGCAAACGTCATCCTGGCACGCGACTTGCCTTATCCGTCCCATAACGAGTTGAGGAGAAGAGACAGAACCCGAGGGGCTGTAGCTGACAGCCCGGAAAGTTCGGAAACCAAGGAGAAGACCATGTGGAACTGCGGCTACATCTCATCCATGGCCTTCGGGGGAATGGGCTTCGGAGGCGGGTTCGGAATGCTTGCCGGCCTGCTGCTCCTGCTCCTCTTGGTTTACCTGGCCGCGAGGGTGTTCGGCTCCAGGGGAGCGACCAGAGATCACGCCGCAGACCGGAGGGACTCCCTGGACATTCTGAAGACCCGGCTGGCCAAGGGTGAGATCAACGTGGATGAGTTCAACACGCTCAAGAACGTGCTGTGATCTCGAAAGACGAAACAAAATCAAACCGCAAACCGGAGGATAGTGAAATGAAGATTTCATCGAAGAAGGGTTCCTTCATTGCCGCCATGGCTCTTGGCGCAGCCATCCTGGTCGGCTCGTCCCTACTTTCCCAGGCGCAGACTACGGCCCAGCCGCAGGCCCCGGCCCAGTCCGCGCTGCCCTCGGGCACCGCTCCCGTTGGCTGGAATGGGCCGGGATACGGTCCGCCCATGGGCTACGGCTGTGGTTGCGGCTGGGGCTGGTAGCCCCTTGGCTGACATGGACAACAACTCGGAACCGAACACAACCAAGGAGAGCACCATGAAGATTCGCATGAAGGCTCTGACCCTTTCACTGGCTCTGGTCGCCGTTCTCGGCATGGCTGGCATGGCCAGCGCCCAGGGTCCCATGATGTACGGCCCCGGCATGAACGGCCCTGTCTACGCCCAGCCCATGGGCTACGGCTACGGCTGCTGCGGCGGCTGGGGCTGGTAGCCCTCCCTTCGCAAAGCCATCGAAGACGCTTTACTAACGAACAGTCTAAGGAGAAACGCATGAAGACCCGCATGAACATACTCACCCTTTCACTGGCCCTGGTGGCCGTGCTCGGCCTGGCTGGCATGGCCAATGCCCAGGGCTACA
>CAZXZF010000044.1:5894-14418 GCA_964645095.1 uncultured Desulfocurvus sp.
CTGGCCCTGGTGGCCGTGCTCGGCCTGGCTGGCATGGCCAATGCCCAGGGCTACATGATGGGCGGCCCCGGCATGATGAACGGCGTGGCCCCTGAAAAGCAGGCCGCCGTTCAGAAGGCCTACGACGACTACGCCACAGCGGCGGACCAGTTGAATCAGCAGCTCATCGGCAAGCAGTCTGAACTCAACGCGCTGTACAACAGCGGGTCCGCCGACTCCGGCAGAGTCCAGACCCTGACCAGGGAAATTGGCGACCTCAACGCCAAGCTCTACGCCACCCAGGCGAACCTGCGTAAGCAGTTGGCCAAGACCGGCGCAACCTCCCCCCGCATGGCTTCCGGCTACGGCATGGGCTACGGGATGGGCATGCGCGGCATGAACATGGGCGGCATGGGCATGGGCTACAACGGCTGGGGCTGCTGGTAGAACGAATCTCATCCTCCACCTCCTCTCCCCTTAACCAGGGGCGGGCCATCACGGTCCGCCCCTTTCCTCAGCCGAAAATGCCCCCCGCAAGAAGAAGCCCTCCTGCTTCTTGGAGGTACAAAAGCTGTGCATCCCTTCTGCACATAATGTGCAGACGGTGGATACTTCCTACCCAGAAAATCATACACAGCCCATGGACAGCCGGACAAAATATCCTGACAACACCTGTAATAATAGCATGATGTGGACGCGGACAGCTCTTGGCACGGAGCTTGCCTTTATACGACCATCACGGGCTGAATTAAGGCCGCAGAGTGCCACCCGTTGCACAAGCGAAGCCTGAAACGCCTGGCACGAGGAGAAGACCATGTGGGGATGCGTGAACGCTCCATTTGCAGGATTTGGCGGGAGATTCGGAATTCTGGTTTGCCTGCTGCTTCTGACGCTCTTGCTGCTTATGGCCGCCAAGGTCGGCAGGCTCGGCGCATCCACAGGAGGCAACACGGTGGGCAGCAAGGACTCCTTGGGAATCCTGAAGAACCGGCTGGCCAACGGCGAAATCACCCTCGACGAGTTCAACGCGCTCAAGCGAGTGTTGCACTGACGTGCAGGTGGTTGTACAGGTGAAAATAGCGTGCAGTGGAGAAAGACGGAAGTGGATGATCTGACTTGAAGGCAGCCCCACACCAAAACACCTACGTGCTCCGCTCTTTCACAGGATCAAGACAACACGTTGAACCAACTCAAACGTTGGAAAGGAGACGATCATGAAGACTCGCATGAGCATCCTCACTCTCTCGCTGGCCCTGGTGGCCGTTCTCGGCCTGGCTGGCATGGCCAGCGCCCAGGGACACATGATGGGTGGCCCCGGTATGACGGGTGGTCACGGAATGGGCATGATGAACAATATGACCCCCGAAAAGCAGGCCGCCGTCCAGAAGGTTTACAGCGACTTCAGCATATCGACTGAGCCGTTGCGCCAGCAACTCTTCGCCAAGCAGTCCGAACTCAACGTGCTGTACTACAACGGGTCCGCCGACACCACCAAGGTCCAGGCCCTGACCAGGGAAATCGCCGACCTGAACGCCAAGATCTACAGCGCCCAGGTGAACCTGCGCAAGCAGTTGGCCAAGGAAGGCGTCCCCGCCTCCGGCATGGGCCACGGCATGGGCATGGGCGGCATGGGCGGCATGGGCATGATGAGCGGTTCCGGCATGGGCATGGGCGGCATGGGTATGGGCTACGGTGGCATGGGCATGAACTGCTGGTAACAAATCTCCCTCCTCCCCACCCCTTGCCCCGGGGCGGGCCATCGTGGTCCGCCCCTTTTTGAGGTCCTGAAGCCGCGCCTGGGCAGTTGCGCGGCTGAAGGAAGGGTTGATGCCCACGAGACCATTCCCCTTATCTGAACCGTTGGAGGTGTCATGTATTTCGCAGCACACTGGGCCATGCTTCTCGCCCTGCTCATCTCGATCGCAGCCGCAGGTTTCGCCTGCATAGAGGCGTGGTCTGGCCAGGACAAAACAACGTCGTGGCTGGAGCGGGCGCACCTGATTGCGGTCCTGCTCCTGATCCTGGCCTCGACCATGCTGCTGCGGGCCTTGATCGGGCATGACTTCTCACTGGCCTATGTGGCGAAGTTCACGGACACGTCCCTGCCCCTGCTCTACACCATCGCGGCCTTCTGGGCGGGCCAGGAAGGCTCGCTGCTCTTCTGGGCGCTGACCATGGGGCTGGCGGTCGTGGCTTTCCTCTACTCGAAGTCCTACAAGGAACTCTCCCCGAAAACGCGGCTCTATTTCTGGATGTTCTACCTGCCCATCCAAGCCTTCTTCCTGCTTCTGCTTACCGGCATGAGCAACCCCTTCGTGGCGCTGGCCAATCCTCCCGCAGACGGGCAAGGCCTCAACCCGCTTTTGCGAAACATCGGGATGGCGCTGCACCCACCCTTGTTGTTCTTCGGCTACGCAGGATTCACCATCCCCGCCTGTCTCGCCTTGGCATTTTCTCTTTCCGGCGAGCGTAAATCCTGGGTGAACACAGCCCACAATTGGACCCTGTTCTCCTGGGCCTTCCTCACGTCCGGCATCCTTCTGGGCGGCTGGTGGGCGTACATGGAACTGGGCTGGGGCGGCTACTGGGCCTGGGACCCGGTTGAAAACGCCTCCCTCATCCCCTGGTTCTCGGCCACGGCGTTGCTGCACACGGCGCTTCTTGAGCGTCGCTTCGGCACGCTGCCGCGCACCAACGTTTTTCTGGCCTGCCTGACCCTGCTGCTCTGTCTCTTCGCCACCTACCTCGTGCGCAGCGGCGTGGTGGAATCCCTGCACGCCTTCGGCGCGGGCAGCGTGGGCCGTCCCCTCATCCTGGCCATCACGTTCGGCATGGCGCTCAGCCTTGTCGTCGTCGCGGCCATGCCGCGCGGCAATGCCCCCGCTTTGCCCCAGATGGGCAGCAGGCAGGGGCTGATGACAGTGTCCGTCTGGCTGTTCATCGCCCTCGGCGGCATCGTGCTCCTCGGCACCATCTGGCCCGTCATCAGCCAACTGTGGGAACCCAAGCCCATGGGCATGACCAAGGGCTTCTACAACACCATCTGCCTGCCGCTGTTCACCGGTTTGGCCATGCTGCTGGCCGTGGCCCCCTGGTTTGGCTGGCGAGGAAGCCTGGAGAAGCCCAAAATGGCGGCCATCCCCGTCGCCGTCTGGATCGGAGTCCTCGGGGTAGGGTTGTGGCTCGGCATCAAGCCTGTGCTGGCCGTGGCCGGGGTGGGTGCGGCTGCCGCCGTTGCCGTCTCCTCTGTGCTGCTCGCCTTCTCTATCCCCAAAGCTGTGCGTAGCCGGAGCTTCTGGAGCAGCCACGGCTCCCACCTGGGATTCGCCTGCATCGTTCTGGGGGTGGCTGTGTCCGGGCCGTTCCAGAAGAGCGCGGAAGCGCCGTTGTCGCCCGGCCAGAGCATCTCGCTTGGAGGCTATGAGTTCACATACACAAGGATGCGACAGTTCAAAACCTCGGAAATGAGCGTCGATGAGGCCATCGTCCAAGTGGTCAAAGACGGCAAGGTTGTCGGCGAGCTGACCCCGCAGAGCCGCTCATACCGCAATTTTGACCATCCCAACAGCGAGGTCTCCGTAATCTTCAGCCTTGGCGACGAGTTGTATGCCACCATCCACGACGTAAAGGGGGAACTCGTCTCACCGCTCAAGGTCACCATCAACCCGATGGTCAACTGGGTCTGGATCGGCAGCGTGATCATTTGCCTCTTCCCGCTGCTTGCCCTGCGGTCCAGACGCGAGAAAACCGCCAAGGCGCTGGAGAAATAGAATGAGAACCATCACCGTGAACAATGAGTTCCCCATGCGTAAGATGGTCATCGCCATGATGAGCGTCGGCGTCCTGGCGATATTCCTGACCTCCTTTGCCATGGGTGTCGATGTCCCCACTCCCAAAGAACATGTCTCCGCAACATCTGAAGATTCTGAGATGATGTCCTCCGTGCCTCCGCTCATGGCCAAGCTCAAGGACAACCCAAACGACAAGGACGCCCTTCTCCAGTTGGCTCACCTCTTCAACCGCGCCGAGGATTGGCAGAAGGCCGAACCCTTTTGGAACAAGGTCGTGGCCTTGGACCCTTCGAACATTGGCGCTCGCTACCATCACGGTTTTGCCTTGGCCCAACTCAACCGTTTTCCCGAAGCGGTCTCCGTGTACGAAGCCATCCTGAAGGCCAAGCCTGAGGAGTCCACGGCCCACTACTATCTGGGGATGATCAACAAGCACGGATTGAAGAAGCCTGATGTGGCGAAAAAGCACTTCAAGCAAGCCTTGGCCCTCAAGCCGGACGACAAGGAACTGCTTGCGGAAATCGAAAAAGAACTCGCCGCCATGAAGTAATGAGGATTCCCCCCATGCGCCGTCTTCACCTCCTTCTACCGGTCCTCCTGCTGGCCCTGGTCTCCCTCCTGCCCGGCGCAGCTCTCGCGGCCAGCTCCGGGCAGGCCCTGGAGATATACTACACAGCCAACACCAACGGGGAGTATGACCCCTGTCCCTCCTGAGGGGGCAAGCTCATGGGCGGGCTGGCCCGGCGGGCCGGTTTCATCGAATCGAAGAGGACGGAAGCGGAGAAGGGCGTGGTGCGGTTGTTCGTGGCCGGTCCATTTGAGCTGGCCGCGCCGGACGGCGGAAAGGTTCCGGCCATGCGCGCTCCGGGCGCGGTGGCCAGGGCGCATGCGGCCATGCGCTACGACGCCATGCTGCTCACTCCGGCGGACTTGGCCCTGGTGGGGGATTCCGCGCCCAAGGGCCTGGCCCGCTGGACAACAGCTCCCATGCAGGCCAAGGGCGAGATTCTGGCCCGGAGCGGTTTGCGTATTGCCTTTGTACGCTTCCCCATGCCCACCGGCACGGACGGACGTCCAACGGAGCAACAGACCAGAGAGGTTGTCGCCGAGGGCTTCCATCTTCGGGGCGAAGCCGACGTGGTCATCGGCATCAGCCCTTGGGGCATGTCGGCGGAGCAGGCCTTTCTGGGGCATTTCAGCGGTTCCGCACAACCCTTCGATGTGCTCCTAGGAGGCGGGGCGGGGCCGGGTCACGGCGGAAAAATGGCCGCTGGCGGGTTCACGGCGTGGCTACGGCCCTATGTCCAAGGCAAGGCCGTGCATGTTATCCGGCTGGAAAACATCCCGAAACGACAGAGACAATCCCAGGTAAAACGTGAAGTGGACGTGCGTTTCGACGTGGTCTCCCTGGACGACAAAATCTCAGCAGACCGGGTAGTGGACACCCTCCTTGCCCCAGCGCGAGCATCGAACTGAACTGCCCATGGAAGGTGGCAGACATTGCTTCAGTAGGACAATCAGCAAGAGCTGCGTGCCCGCTCCCCCCCTGGTCGAAGACCTCGTTGGTTGACGCAGGGCCAGCCGTGCGAAATTGACATCGACCGCGACGTGTGAAAGCGTGAGCACCTGTTCACATGAGTACCCCTTGTTTGCACCTCGCTGATACATATACTGGAGCAACATATGGCAACGACGTTTATCATCAGAGAAATGGACTGTTCCGAAGAGGTGACCGTGCTCACGCGTGCGCTCGCCCCGCTGGTGGGACAGGAATCCCGGCTCACCTTCGACCTGCTGCAACGCAAGCTGCACGTCGATCTTTCGGACCTGACGGTAAGCCCGGAGCAGATCATCGAGGCCGTCACCAGGACAGGCATGAAGGCGGAGCGCTTCGAGGCTCCTCTGGCTGGCTGCGTTTGCTGCGGCGGGAGCTGTTCCACCTCGAAGTCCAGCCTCTGGCAGCGCCGGGGTCGCGAGACGCTGTGCGCGGCCAGCGGCCTGATGTGGGCTGTGGGCCTCCTGCTGATGATGGCCGAGCATGGATCTTTCCTGGCCGCGTTCAGGGAAAGCGCATCCGCTCCGCTGGCAGCCAAGGCGCTCTGGATAGGAGCATCGCTGGTCGGCGTCTGGCATGTGCTGCCCAAGGCGCTGTACTCTCTGCGCTCCCTGCGTCCGGACATGAACCTGCTCATGGTTCTCGCTGTGGCCGGAGCCATGGCCATCGGCGAATACTCCGAGGGAGCCTCGGTGGCCTTCCTGTTCGCACTGGCGAACCAGTTGGAGGCCTGGAGCGTCGCGCGGGCCAGCAACGCCATCCATGCCCTCATGAGCATCGCCCCAGACAAGGCGCTTGTGTTCTCGCCTTCTTCCCCGACGCCAATCGAGACCCGCGTGGAGGATGTGCCTCTGGGGGCGCGAGTGCTGGTGCGGCCTGGCGACCGCGTCCCTCTTGACGGGGTGGTGCGCTCCGGCGTTTCCGCCGTGGACCAGTCCCCCATAACCGGCGAATCCATGCCCGTGGGCAAGGAACCGGGCGACGTGGTCTTTGCTGGAACCATCAACGCCGAAGGTGCGCTGGAGATAGAGACCACGAAACCGGCCTCCGAATCCACCCTGGCCAGGATCATGCGCATGGTGGAGCAGGCCCAGTCAAAGCGGGCCAGGGCCGTGCAGTGGGTGGAGAAGTTCGCGGCCTTCTACACCCCGGTGATGATCGGCGTCGCCGCCCTGTTCGCCGTGGTTCCGCCCCTCTTCTTCGGCGGGGAATGGAGCCGTTGGCTCTATGAGGCCCTGGTGATCCTGGTCATCTCCTGCCCCTGCGCCCTGGTCATCTCCACCCCCGTGAGCATCGTCGCCGGACTGGCCTCGGCTGCGCGCCATGGCGTGCTCGTCAAGGGCGGCGTGTTCCTGGAGGTTCCCGCCACCCTGACCGCCATCGCCCTGGACAAGACCGGCACGTTGACCCACGGCAGGCCCACGGTGACGGCGGTGGACGCACTGAACGGCACGCCGGAGGCCACGCTGCTGGGCATCGCCGCCGCCCTGGAGTCGCGCAGCAGCCATCCCTTGGCCCGGGCCATCGTGCGGCACGCCGCCAGCATCGGAGCCGCTCCCGTCCCGGTGGAGGAGGCCCAGGCCCGCCCAGGCCTTGGCGCACAGGGCCGCATCCAGGGACAAGACTACTTCATCGGCAATCGGAAGTTTCTGGGCGAATTCGGCTCTGTACTCCAGCCCCAGGAACTGGCCCTGGTCCTGGCCCGCCACGAGCACTCTGCCGGGACGTCGATCCTGGTGTGGGACAGGGACAAGGTGCTGGGCAGCCTGCTGCTTGAGGACAGGGTCCGTCCCCAGTCCAAGACGGCCTTGGCCGAACTCAAGGCCTTGGGAGTCGGGACCATCGTCATGCTCAGCGGAGACAACGCCAGGACCGCGCAACGGATCGCGGAGGAGACTGGCGTCACCGAGTTCCGGGCGGACCTGCTGCCCGAGGACAAGACGCGGGCCGTGGAGGAGCTTGTCCAGTCCGGCAAACGTGTCGCCATGGTCGGAGACGGCATCAACGACGCGCCCGCGCTTGCGGCCTCGCATCTCGGCATAGCCATGGGGGCCATCGGCACGGATGTGGCCATAGAGACCGCCGACGTGGCCCTCATGTCCGACGACCTGTCCAAGCTGCCCTGGCTCATCCGGCACTCGCGCCGCACCCTGGGGATCATCAAGGCGAACATCGCCTTCGCCCTGGGCATCAAGGCCATCTTCCTGCTGCTGGCCGTTTTCCAGGTCGCAACGCTCTGGACGGCCATCCTGGCGGACATGGGGTCGTCGCTCCTGGTCATCTTCAACGGATTGCGGCTGCTGCGCAGCAGGCAGTAGCAGACGGGCGCAACAGCCAAACGCACCACCAGGGAGGACGCATGGCGCATCAAGGCCCAGCCCGCCGACATGTGATTGTAACCGCATGGTCTTGGCTCCTGATTTTGGCGTTTGTCATCGCCGTGTTTGCGACCCGCACTCCGGCTCACGCTCAGGACGTGGCAACGGCGGCTTCGGTGTCGGCAACAGTTCTGAAGCCGGAGCAGTTGGAAACCGTGTCCAAGTTGGACGCCACATCGTGGACCGAGCCAGAACTCCCGGCCCGCAAGGTCCGCGTGACTTCTGGCTTCGGCAAGCGCCGCGACCCGATCAACAAGCGCAAGAAGTTCCATAAGGGGGTGGACATCTCCCGCCCCGCCGGAACAGAGGTCTTCGCCTGGCTGGAAGGCGTTGTCGCACACAAGGGCTGGATGGGCAGGTATGGCCTGACCGTGGACATTCTTCACGAGAATGGTCTGGTGAGCCGCTACGCGCATCTCAAGCAGGCGGCGGTGGTTTCAGGGCAACCCATTGAGGCGGGACAGCTCGTAGGTCTCATCGGGCGCACAGGCCGCACAACCGGCCCCAACCTGCACTTTGAGGTCCTTGCCGGGGGCAAACGCTCTGACCCGCGCAAGTTGCCCATCGACTTCTCACAGATCGTTGGAGAGATTGCGGCCAAGCCACCCCACAGGCTCAGGCCTGAGGACATCCTCCGGCCAGAGACACCGTTTGTGGACGTCCCAGCGGATGCGCTCCAGAGCAAACAGGAGGAGAGCGACCTCCTCAGCATTCCAGCCATGTGAAACAGTCGGGCCAGGTAAGCACCACCCACGGCAACGCTCCTATCTGCCTTGAAGAAGGACAAGAAATGAAAGCCGTCTATAAAACCCTGACCCAGG
>CAZXZF010000045.1:0-14371 GCA_964645095.1 uncultured Desulfocurvus sp.
TGTTCCACGCCTGGATGCCTTCCTTTCTCAAAGTCCGGACGATGACGCCGCGCCCATACCCTCCCACGTACATCTCGAAGACCCGGCGGACAAGCTGTACGCGCTCCTCGAGCACATGGAACTTGCCGTCCTTCACCTCAAGCCATCTCGGGCACTGGCTCGTCGCGATGACGCCCTTCTTGGCCAACTTTCGTTTCGTATGCCAATTTGCGCTGGAACGGATGGACTTGTGCTCGCTCTCACTGTTTGAGCGCATCATGTCCGCCAGAAGGGGAAAGAACGCTGCGTAGGACGCAAGGTCCAGGATCGTGTTTTGCGCCGTGAGCCCGATTCTGACACCGTGCTGGGTGATGTTCAAAAGGAGCAGCAGGGCTTGGTTCACACGGTCGCGAGTCAAACGGTCCAAGGATTCGGCGACAAGCACCGAGCCCGGCGGAATTTCACCGTTTTCGATGCGCTGGACAAAGCGGCCGAGTTCTCCGGTTTGAGCATTGTCGCCGCGAAATGCCGACACGCCGATGTCCTGCAGCAGTTCGGAGAACTGTAGGCCATGGCTATCGACGAACTTCATGGCAGCTTCGTGCTGCCGCCGCTCGCCGTCACCCCAGGCTTGGCTCTGGGACGAAAGTCGGATATACGCGTATGCCTGTGACGCTTGTGGTGGGAGTGGGTGTATATTTTTCATAAGAGCACACTACCGCTGCGTTTTTTCATGACGCCAGGACTTTTTAGGGGGTCAGTGAGCGCCTGGCGAGGCCATTTTCGACAACATGCAGTAATTGTTGACGAAGTTTTATTTTCTTTGGGTAGTATAATTGTTGCCCGCTCCCCGCCAAAGGGCCTGAGGCCCTTTGGAATCCCCATTTGTTCGCGGCGGACTGCGGGGTGGGAACCACCCCGCAGTCCGCCGCCAAATGAGGGGGTCCGGGGGAAATCATTTCACCCGGCCGCCGGAGGCTATTCATTTCCGGGAAGGCCGGGCCGGAGCCCTTGAGCTTGTGCCCGGCGCGTGGTAGCTGTGCGCCACACCGACACCCCAGTCGGCATCCCAGTCGATACCCCCGGCTGGCGCCCCACGCCGGCACGCAGGAGACGCCCGACCCCATGCCCTTTCTGACCCTGTTCGCCATTGCCGTGGCCCTGGCCATGGACGCCTTTGCCGTGTCGCTGTCCACCGGCATCTGCCTGCGCCAGGCCCGGTCCGCGCAGGTGCTGCGCATGGCCGCCGCCTTCGGCCTGTTCCAGGCCCTCATGCCCATCGTTGGCTGGCTCCTGGGGCTGACCTTCCGCGCCTACATCGAGAGCTTCGACCACTGGGTCGCTTTCGGCCTGCTGGCCCTGGTCGGCGGCAAGATGGTCTGGGAGGGGCTGGCCGGGGGTGAGGACGACCCGACCTGCGAGCCCAGGGACAACACCCAGGGCCTGCGCCTGCTGGTGCTGGCCGTGGCCACCAGCATCGACGCCCTGGCCGTGGGCCTGTCCTTTGCCGTGCTGAACGAGCCCATCTGGCTTGCGTCCCTGGTCATCGGCGCGGTATGCTTCGTGATCACCGCCCTGGGGGTGAAGCTGGGCTGCCTGGCCGGGCGCATTGCCGTGGTCAGCCGCTATGCCGAGGTCCTGGGCGGCGGCGTGCTGGTGTTCATCGGCTTCAGGATTCTCGTCGAACACCAGGCCTTGCCGTTTTTTTCCTGACCGGAATTTCCGCCAGCCCGCCCCGGGCCGCGCCGTTTTTGCCAACGTCCCTGCGCCGGGACCCAAAGGACCGCCATGCTCCGCCTCATTGACATCCGCCTGCCCCTGCCCGACGCCCCGGCCCATGCCGAGGCCGAACTCCGCCATGCCGCTGCAGAGCGCCTGGGCGTGGCCGGGGGCGACATCGTTTCCTTGCGCGTGGCGCGGCGCAGCCTGGACGCGCGCAAGAAGAACGCCGCCGTGTTTCTGTACAGCCTGGATGTCGGCCTGGGGGGCGAATTGCCGGACGAGGCGCGGGTCCTGTCGCGCTGCGGCGAGGGCTGCGGCGTGTCCCTGCTGGCCGAGCAGAACTACCATTTTCCGGTGCAGGCCCCGGCAACGCCGTCGGCGCTGATATCCGGACGCCCCGTGGTCATCGGCGCAGGCCCCTGCGGGCTGTTCGCGGCCCTGGCCCTGGCCCAGGCCGGGTTCGCGCCGCTGGTGCTGGAGCGCGGCCAGGCCATCGAGGAGCGCGCAGCCAGCGTGGACGCCTTCTGGCGCGGCGGGCCCCTTGGGCCGGAGTCCAACGTGCAGTTCGGCGAGGGCGGGGCGGGCGCGTTTTCCGACGGCAAGCTGACCACGCAGATCAAGGAGCGCCGGGGCCGCTGCCGCAAAGTGCTGGCTGAGCTGGTGGCGCACGGCGCGCCAGCGGACATCCTCTGGCAGCACAAGCCGCACGTGGGCACGGACCTCCTGCGCGGCGTGGTGCTGGCCCTGCGCACCAGCATTCTGGCCCTGGGCGGCGAGGTCCGCTTCGGCGCGCGGGTGGACGGCCTGATCGAGCGCACTGGCCGCGTGGCCGGAGTGAAGCTGGCCGACGGCACGGAGGTCTCGGCCCCGGCTGTGGTCCTGGCCGTGGGCCACAGCGCGCGCGACACCTTTGCCATGCTGCACGCTGGCGGCGTGCGCCTGGAGCAGAAGCATTTCGCCATGGGCTGCCGCGTGGAGCACCTGCAATGGGACCTCGACCGGGCGCAGCTGCGCGACCTGGCCGGGCACCCGGCCCTGGGCCCTGCGGACTACAAGCTGGCGCATGCCTGCCAGGGAGCGGGCGCTGCGGACGGGCGCTCGGCCTACAGCTTCTGCATGTGCCCCGGCGGCTCGGTCATTGCGGCGGCCAGTGAAGAGGGCGGGGTGGTCACCAACGGCATGAGCCTGCACGCGCGCGCGGCCACCAACGGCAACAGCGCGCTGCTGGTGAACGTCGGGCCGGAGGACCTGGGCAGTGGCAATCCGCTTGCTGGCGTGGACTTCCAGCGCCACTGGGAGCGCCTGGCCTTTGAACTCGGCGGGCGCGACTACTCGGCCCCGGCCCAGAGCGTGGGCGATTTCCTGGCTGGCCGGGCCTCGCTGGGCTTTGGCCTGATCCACCCGAGCTATGAGCCGGGCGTGCGCCCGGCAGACCTCTCGCGCTGCCTGCCGGAATTCGTCACCGCCGCCCTGCGCGAGGCGATCCCCGCCTTTGACCGCAAGCTGCGCGGCTTTGCCGACGCGCATGCCGTGCTCACGGGCGTGGAGACGCGCTCGTCCTCGCCGGTGCGCATCCTGCGCGGGGCCGACATGCAGAGCGTCAGCCTGCCGGGGCTGTTCCCGGCGGGCGAGGGCGCGGGCTACGCCGGCGGCATCGTGTCCAGCGCCGTGGACGGCCTGCGCGTGGCCGAGGCCGTGGGCTTGAGCCTCTGCGGCCTGGCCGTGGGCGACCTGGAGTCCTGACATGCAGCCGGACATCCCTTCAAGCGCGGACGAGTACCTGTTCCCCCTGCCGCAGGTCCTGCCGGACTGGATGCATTCCGGCACCTTTTCGGGCTATCTTGCCGCGCCGGGCTTCTTGCGCGAGCTTTTGGCCGAACTGGAGCTTTCCGGCGCTGCCGGGCCGGAGCATCTTGTCTTTGGCGACATGGTCTTTACCATGAACCAGGCGAAGCCTGCCGTGAACCGGGCGAAGCCCGCCATGAATCAGGCGAAGCCCGCCATGAATCAGGCGAAGCCCGCCATGAATCAGGCGAAGCCTGCGAAGCCCGCCGCGTGGGCGCAGAACATCTGGCTGGACGCGCGGCTGGTGCCCGCGCCGAGCATCGGCCAGGGGGCCAAGGCCCTGCGCGACCTCCAGCGCAACTGGTGGCCGCACCCGGTGCGCCTGGCCCGGCGCAGCGCGCTCATCACCGACAAGCTGCCCAAGGTTTCGGCCAGGCCGCAGGTTTTCGGGCAGCCCGCGCCCACGGCTCCGCTGGGCTCGTGGACCCTGTGGGACGAGCTCTGGCTCATCGCCGCGCCAAGTTGCACCAGCATGTACCCGGACGGCCAGCCGCAGTTCGTGGAGGACCGGGAAAGCGCGCCCAGCCGGGCCTACCTCAAGCTCTGGGAGACGTTCACCGTGCTCGGCGCGGCGCCGGGGCCCGGCGAGCTGTGCCTGGACCTGGGCTCCAGCCCCGGCGGCTGGACCTGGGTGCTGGCGAGCCTTGGTGCGCGGGTGTTCAGCGTGGACAAGGCCCTGCTCGACCCGCGCATCGCGGCCATGCCGGGCGTGGACCACTGCCTGGGCAGCGGCTTCGGGCTCGACCCTGCCGTGGCCGGGACCCCGGACAAGCCCGTGGACTGGCTGTTCTCGGACATGGCCTGCTACCCGGAGCGCCTGTTGGGGCTCATCCAGCGCTGGCTCGCGGCCGGGGCCTGCCGCAATTTCGTGTGCACCCTGAAGTTCCAGGCCGAGACCGACCACGCCACGGCCAGGGCCTTTGCGGCCATCCCCGGCTCGCGGCTGCTGCACCTGGCGCACAACAAGCACGAGCTCACCTGGGCGCTCTTGCGCTGATTCTCCCCACTGATTGCCGCCAACGACAAGACCCCGGAGCTTTCGCCCCGGGGTCTTGTTTTTGGTTTGGCGGAGCGTTCTACCCGACCATGCCAGCCATGTACGGGACGCCGATGATGACCAGTGCGGCCAGGAAGATGACCCCGAAGATGAATCCCTGGAGCCAGAAGTCCTTCCGGGAGATGAAGCCGCTGCCGTAGTAGATCGGGCTCGGACCCGTGGCGTAGGGCGTGATGATGCCCATGAGGCCAAGGCTGAAGCACAAGAGCATGGCCAGGAGCTTCAGGTTCACGCCGGGAATCACCGCCGCCGTGGTCAGGAAGACCGGGAGCAGCGCCGTCACGTGCGCGGTGAGGCTGGCGAACAGGTAGTGCACCACGAAGAATAGCACCAGGAGCAAAACCACGATGGTCATGGGCGCGTAGCCCGCCATGGCCCCGGCGCTGGTGGTGGCGAACCACTTGAGGAAGCCGACCCGGGCCAGGCCTTCGGCCAGGGTCACCAGGGTTGCGAACCAGAACAGCACGTTCCAGGCCTGCTTGTGGCTCAAGAGGTCGTCCCAGGTGATGACGTTCGTGAGGATCATGAGCGTGAGCGCGATGAGCGCCACCAGCGTGGCGTCCAGGTAGTCGCCGCCAAAGATCCAGCCCAGCAGGGCGAAGACCGCCAGCCCGGCCATGGTCAGCTCCTTGGCGGTGATGGGGCCGAGCTTGGTCAGTTCCTCGGCGGCCCAGCGCGGGGCGTCCTCGGAGACCTTCTGCGTGGGCGGATAGAGCACGTAAGTGAGCCAGGGCACCGCCAGGAACAGGATGATGCCCACCGGCGCAAAGGCCGTGAACCACTCCATCCAGGCGATCTTGATGCCCGCCGTCTTCTCCACCAGGGACAGGGCCAGCAGGTTCGGGGCCAGGCCGGTGAGGAACATGGAGCTGGTGACGCAGGTGGTGGCCAGCGCCGTCCACATGAGGTAGCCGCCGATCTTGCGCGGCTCGTTGTCCGGGGTGGAGCCGTAAAGCGCCGGGATGTTCTTGATGATGGGGAAGATGGTTCCGCCGCTGCGCGCGGTGTTGGACGGCATGAACGGGGCCAGGGCCAGGTCGCTCAGTGCCACGGCGTAGCCCAGGCCCAGGGTGCGCTTGCCCAGGGTCTTGATGAGCACCAGCGCGATGCGCTTGCCCAGGCCGGTCTTCTCGTAGCCCAGGGCGAACATGAAGGCGATGAAGATCAGCCACACCGTGCTGTTGGAGAAGCCGGCCAGGGCCCAGCGGATCTCGTCGGCGGGCTTGGGCTTCTTCACGGCAGGCTTTGCGGCTGTTGCGGCAGCCGCAGGCGCGGCGGCCTTGTCGCCGTCCTTCTTGTCCACAGCGGTCGGCGTGGCGGCGGGAGCGGCAGCGGGCTTGGCCGCGTCGGCCTTGGGGGCCTCGGCCTTGGCAACGGCAGCCGGAGCGGCAGCGGGCTTGGCCGCGTCAACCTTGGCCGCATCAACCTTGACCGCAGTGGGCTTGCCCGCATCCGGGGGCTTCACGCCGTCCGGCGGCTTGGGAGCGTCTGCGGGCTTGGCGGCGTCGACCTTGGCCGCCTCGGGTTTGGCCGCGGGCGGTTTCGGGGGCTCGGGCGCGGGCACGAGCATCAGCGAGGCGCAGAGCACCACGCCCACCAGGCCCACGGCGGCCGCCGGGATGGGCTCCAGGATGAGCGCCACGACCACGCCGACGAAGATGGAGAAATATTGCCAGGCGTACGGTTCCAGGCCCTGTGGAGTGGGGATGGCCCAAACGGCCAGGGCCGCCAGGATGGGCAGGAGTCCTTTCCAAAGCTTGCTCACAGTGACCTCCGGTAGGGTTGGGGGGGGACGGCTTGTGGATGCCAGGCTATTCTTGCGAATACTTAAACACATTCTGCGTCCGCACAACAGCATTTTCAGCTTGCGGGGGAAAATCACAGTTGCCCTTATGTGTTACCCGCCAGCTCCGCCGCGTGGTAGCTGCTGCGCACCAGGGGCGCGCAGAACATCCTTGGCACGCCGAGGGAGCGCCCGAATTCGGCCAGGGCGTCGAATTCCTCGGGCGGCAGGTAGCGCACAACCGGCGGGTGCAGGCGCGAGGGCCGCATGTACTGGCCCACGGTGATCATGGAGCAGCCCGCGTTCGCCAGGTCGCGGATGGTCTGCCTGAGCTCCTCGTCGGTTTCGCCCAGGCCTGCCATGAGCCCGCTCTTGGCCGGGATGCCTCTTGAGTCAGTCGCCACGCGCCGCAGCAGTTCCAGGCTCTGGGCGTAGTCGGCCTGGGGGCGGATGTCCGCGTACAGGCGCGGGGCCGTCTCCACGTTGTGGTTCAGCACGTCCGGGCGGGCCGCCAGCACGGTTTCCAGGGCCGCAGCATCGCCCCGGAAATCCGGAATGAGCACTTCGACCGTGCATCTGGGCGTGCATCTGGGCGTGCATCTGGGCGTGCATCTGGGCGTGCAGCCGGAAAGGCGCGAGCGGATCTGGCGGATGGTCTCGGCAAAGTGCGCGGCCCCGCCGTCAAGCAGGTCGTCGCGGGTGACGGAGGTCACGACCACGTGCTTGAGGCCGAGCCTGGCCGCGCCCTCGGCCACGCGCCGGGGCTCGTCGGCATCCGGCGGCTGTGGCGCGCCGGGGGTGATGTTGCAGAAGGCGCAGTTGCGCGTGCACTCGCGGCCCAGGATCAGAAAGGTGGCCACGCTGTGCGAGAAGCACTCCCAGGTGTTTGGGCAGCGCGCGCTCTGGCACACGGTGTTCAGCGCCAGGTCGCCGAGCAGGCCGCGCGTGCTGGCAAAGGTCTTGTTGCTTGGCAGCTTGACCCTAAGCCAGGGCGGGATGCGCAAACAGGGCTCGGAATTCTTCTGCGAGGACATCCTTCACTTCCTTCATGGCGATTGGGTCTGCGTCTGGCCCGGCCTCCCGCGTGAGCGAGGTGGGCGCGGCCCCGTCGATGCCGCAGAGCGTGATGAGTTCAAACAGGCTCAGGTCCGGGCCGACGTTCAGGGCCAGGCCGTGGTAGGTGACGCCGCGCTTGACCCCGATGCCCATGGAGCAGATCTTGCGGCTGGCCGCCAGATCGCCTGTCAGATCGCCTGCCAGATCGCCTAGCTGTGCGCCTGTCTGGCCGCCGGTCTGCAAACTGGTCCACACGCCGGGGAAGCCCTGGCGCCGCGCGGTCTGCACGCCGAAGCGCGCGCTGGTGCGGATCACCGCCTCTTCCATGTCCGCGAAGAACTTGCGGATGCCGCCTTTGCGCCGGTCCACCCGGAAGACAGGGTAGGCCACCAGCTGGCCGGGGAAATGGCAGGTGATGTTGCCGCCGCGTTTGGTCTGGGCCAGCTCAATGCCCTGGCTTTCCAGAAACGCCGCGCCCACGTGCAGGTTCTCCTGCCCGCCCTGCCTGCCCAGGGTGATGACCTTGGGGTGCTCCACCAGGAACAGCGTCTCTTCGCCGCCCGCCCGCACCCCGTCCAGGGCCGCCAGCTGCCGCGCCTCGGCCTCGTGGTAGGCCATGACTCCCAGGTCAACGACGCGCATCTATCTTTTCTTGGCCTTGCGCGCCGCTCTGGAGTCGGCCTTGGGGGAGGACTTGCCGCCTTTTTTCCCCTTGGGCTTGCTGACGGTCTTGACGGCGGGCTTGCCCGGCTTCTTTTTTGCGGTCCTGCGGCCAGGGGTGCGCTCTGAATCTTGCGCCCGGTCATCGGCGAAGCGGTCATCCGGATAGCCGGTGGGCGGCGCTGCCTGCTTGCCTGCCGCTGCGTCCGCGGATTTACCGGAGCGCTTGTCCTCGCGTTTGTCCTCGCGTTTGTCCTCGCGTTTGTCCGGGCGCTTGCCCGCGTGCTTGTCGGCTGGTGACTCTGCGGCCTGGCCGCCTGCGGATGCGGGCCTGGCCTGAGCCTGGCCTGTGGGCTTGCCCGACGCCTTGTGCTCCGGCCTGGGCGCGCCTTCGGGCGCCGGTTTCCTGGGCTTGGGGCCGCGCTTCAGTGGACGCTCCGAGGGCAGGCGTTCGGCCTTGGGGCCGCGTTCGGCCGGGCGCTCGGAGGGCAGGCGTGCCGCTTTTGGCCCGGCCTTGCCCGTTTCCTTGGCGTCCTGCCTGGGCGCAGCATCGCGCGCTGGCTTGGCCTTGGGCTTGGGTTTGGGGCTGCGTTCCAGCGGGCGCTCCGACGGCAGGCGCGGGGGCTTGCGCTTGGGCTTGTCCGGGGCTGTGGCCGCAGACCCTGTGGTTTTCGGCGTGCTGGCGGCGGTTGCGGGTGCACGGAGTTCCCCGCCGGAAAGATCCCGCAGGGGCAGCACCAGGGCGCCGGACTTGGCGTCCTTGTCCGGGTTCTCCGGCCAGGCGGCCTCCAGCAGGGTGCCGGGCTGCGGCACCAAGTGCTTGTGCGGCAGGGAGAGCAGGGTCAGGCCGCGCTCCGAGCAGGCATACTGCCCGTAGCGGCGGTACTGGCTCTCGCCTTCTTTTCCGGAGGCGGGCAGCTCAAAGGGGCCGGACACTGCGCGCACCAGGCTCTTGCCCGCGCCAGCGTCGAGCTTGCGCCCCCTGGCCGAGAAGTGCAGGAAGCTTAAGCTGACATTGTCTTTGGTCAGCCTAGCGTCTTCGGATTGGCGCTTGAGCCAGGCTGGGGCCGCCTCGGCGTCGAAATTGAAATGGCACCAGGCCGTGTAGCCGCGCCCGCTCATGGGGCAGGGGCCGGTGTGCGGGCAGGGGGCCAGCGGCTTCAGGCCGCGGTGCATCAGGCCGCGCCGCAGGGCCGAGAGCAGATGCGCCGAGGGCCGGATGCCGGGCTCCACCACCATGAGCTGGCCCGAGGGGGTGAGCATGGAGGCGAGGTGCGCGGCCATGTTCTCGGCGTCTTCCAAGAGCTCACCCTCGCCCCGGTGCAGCACCTCGTTCAGGGCGTTGGCCATGATGACCAGGTCGGCCTTTTCGCGCAGGCGCTCGTCCAGCGAGCCCTTGACCAGGGTGACGCGCCAGGGCTCAAGGCCGTGCTTCGCGGCCAGGCTCTTCAGCGTGTCCAGGCCAAGGCGCATGGGTTTGGGGGCGCGGTCCACGCAGATGAAGTGCATCTTGCGGTGGCGCAGGTGTGGGCGGGCCATCCACAGGGCCATGGCTGCCGTGAGCGGTCCTGCGCCCAGGTCGATGACCGTGGCTTCAGCTTCGGGGTTGTCACCACCTGGGTCCAGGGCCAGCCCGGCGAACAGCACGCCGAGGCGGTAGATGTTCCAGGGCAGGAAGTAGCGCATGTAGGCCGAGAGCGCAGCCGGGTCGGACAGGTAGTCGCGCTTCAGGTCGTCGCGCTCGTCGGTAAGCAGGTGCGAGAGCTGGCGGATCTGGCCCGGCAGCTCATGGCGGTGCTGGCGGCGCATGGGCATGACGGCGTCCAGGTGCTTGGAGAAACCGGCCAGCTGGCCCAGAAAGTCGCCACCGGGGCGTGTGAATATCTGTTCAGGCGACATGGCGCAGCACCATCCTTTCAACGTAGAGGGAGCCGAAATCCGGCTCAGAGGCAAGATCGAGCACCCGGCACCTGCCGGGCAAACCGAGGACCCAGTCCCAGGCCTGGGGGTTGTTCAGCAGCAGGCGCGCCCCGGCAAGGGATGTGTTGCCCGCACGGCGCACCCGGCCTGTGAGCGCCTCGGGCAGGAAGCCCAGGGCCGCCAGGTCCGCGATGTCGACATGCTCGCCCATGGCCCCGGCCAGGTGCACGCTGGCCAGCGCTCCGGGGGCCAGGCCCGCCTCGGTAAGCAGGCGCGATAGGGCCAGGTTGAAGGCCGCCTTGACCTTGACCAGCTCCTCCACGTCCGAGGCCGGGAGCAGCAGGCCAGCGCCCAGGTCCAGGGCCTGCTCGCCGCCAAGATTCGTCAGTCCCTGAGCCAGTCGCCGAGTCAGGGGCGTGGCGGGTACCACGAACCGACCCGACTCGTCCAGCACGCGGGCGCGCAGGAGCGTGGCCGCCAGCGACAGGTAGCCCACGCCCGTGATGCCGGGGTCCTCGCCTGCTCCATCAGGGCCGGGCAGCGGCGGGCGCTCGATGTATTCGGGCCGCAGGCCCACCGGGGTCAGGGCAAAGGCGCGCACGGCTCCGGGTCCGGCAACGCGGCCATGGCGCAGGCCGACGCCCTCCAGGGCCGGGCCCATGGGCACGCTGGCCAGCAGGTATTCGTCCTTGGAGAGCGCCAGCACGAACTCGCCGTTGGTGCCCAGGTCGGCCAGGAGATACGGGTGGGCGGGCGGTCCCTGTGGTGAGAATTGCAGGGCTGCGAGCCCGGCGCTCAGGTCCGCGCCGACAAAGGGCGCCAAGAGCGGCGGGATCAGCGCCACGGGCAGGCCGCCTGAGAGGCCACCGACCGTGTCCTCGGAGACGTCCGGCGCAAGCTGGCGCTCGTCGCCGCCCGCGTAGTCCAGGCAATAGGGCGCGCGCGCCAGGCCGTCCACGGGCAGGCCGAGCAGAAGATAGGTCATGGCGCTGTTGCCCGCCACGCACAGCCGGGAGACCCTTGCGCCGTGGGCCGCCTCGGCCTGGGCCACCAGCATGCGCAGGCGCGCGAGCACCAGCCGGGAGAGCGTGGCTGCCCCGCCGGGGCTGGCCGCATAGGCCAGGCGCGACATGACCTCGCTGCCCAGGCCCAGCTGCGGGTTCAGGCCCTGGCCCGAGGACAAAAGCTCGCCCGTGGCGCTCAGGGCCGCCCAGTGGATGCTCGTGGTGCCCAGGTCGATTGCAAGACTTGCGGCCAGGGCCGCGTGCCCGCTTGTGGGGGCGACCGAAGAAAAGGGTTGGCTCGTGGCCGCGCCGGGGGCCTGGCCAGGTGTCTGGCCGGTGGCCGGGCCGAGGGTCTGATTTGAAATGGTCGTGCGCGACCGGGCCGAGCGCTTGGGCTCGGGCAGCTCGATCTGGCAGGCCCTGGCCGGATGCAGGCAGGACAGCCGCCAGCCGTGGGCCACGGCCTCCTCGCCCAGGCGGCGCGGTTCCTCGGCTGCGGGCGCGGGCGGCGCGGAGAGGAAGCGCACGCGGCACAGGCCGCACTTGCCCAGGCCAGCGCAGAGCGGCACGCCGTCCCAAAGATCGGCCAAGAAGATGGCCTGGGCCAGGGTCTGGCCCTCTGCCGGGGCGAGCTCCAGGGCCCTTGCGTCGTGGGTCTTGATGCGGATCATTCTGATTCCCTGTCGCGGCGCAGGGCTAGACCCGGCGCGGCAGGCGCACGGTGAAGGCCGCGCCCTGGCCCGGTTTGCTCTCAACAGAGATCTCGCCCTTCATGCCGTCCACCAGGGTGTGGCACAGGGACAGCCCCAGGCCGGTGCCCTGGCCGGGCGGCTTGGTGGTGAAGAAGGGGTTGAATATCTTGTCGATATTTTCCGGCGGGATGCCGCTGCCGTTGTCCGTGATGCGGATCTCGAAGAACTCGTCGTCGGCCCGGGCCGAGGCCTCGATGCGTCCGCCCGTGTCCACGGCGTGCAGGGCGTTGGTCATGAGGTTCAAGACCACCTGGCGCAGCAGGGGCGCGTCGGTGCGCAGCGTGGGCAGGTCCTGGGGCAGGCTGCGCATCAGGGTCACGTTCTTGTACGAGGCCTCCTTGTCCACCAGCCGGGCCATGTCCTCGATGATGCGGGCCACGTCCACCTCCTGGAGCACGGGCTCGCGCTTGCGGGCGAAGTCGAGCAGCTTGTGCGTGATGTTCTTGCAGCGGTCCACCTGGGCGCGCACCTCGCGCAGGGAGTCCTTGACCTCGTCGAAATTTGCAGTGCAGCTCTTTTCGGCCTCGCCGATGAGGTGCGCCGCCCACTCCGCCTCCTGGGCGATGATGGCGATGGGGTTGTTGATCTCGTGCGCCAGCCCGGCGGAGAGCTCGCCGATGGCCGCCAGCTTCTGGGACTGGATGAGCTGGTTGTTCAGGGTGAGCCTGGCCTCCTCGGCCTGGCTGAGGCGGGTCAAGAGCCCGCGCGCGCTTACTGCGGCGATGGCCAGCACAACCCCGGCCAGGATTCCGGCCAGGGCGGGCGTGGCAAAGGTGGCGCCCACCACCAGCGCGGCCAGCACCGGCGGCACCAGGAAATGCGCCCACAAGAGCAGGCTGTGGTCCTTCCAGAGTCTGGCTCCGGTGGCCCTGGCCAGGATGCCCAGGATGTCGCTCCCGGGCTCAGGCTCCCTGCTTGCGGGCCTTGGCATTGAGTTCTTTCCTCTCAAAGGCCTTGCGCACCTTGTCCAGAAGGTCGTCGAAGTCTGCGGGCTTGAGCACATAGTCGTAGGCCCCCAGGTTCATGCCCTGCATCCCGGCCTCAAGGGAGGCGTGGCCGGTGAGCATGATGACCTCGGTCAGGGGCGAGCGCTCGCGGATCAACTTGAGGGTCTCCAGGCCGTCCATGCCGGGCATGCGCACATCCAGAATGATGACGTCGTAGTCCTTGACCGCCAGGGCCTCCAGGGCCTCCTGGCCGCTTTTGGCGCTGTCGATGGGCATCTTGCGGATGCCGAAGCGCTTGACGATGGTTTCCACGAAGTCGCTCTCGTCATCCACGAGCAGGATGTTAATGTCCATACGCGCTCCTTTTTCGGGCCGGTCCGGGCTTTAGGCCTTGTGCAGCGGCAGGTTGATGATGAACGTCGCGCCCTGGCCTTCCTGGCTCTCCACGGTGATGCGCCCGCCGAGCTTCTGGATGATGCTGAAGCTGATGGTCAGCCCCAGGCCCGTGCCCTCGCCGACCTTCTTGGTGGTGAAGAAGGGGTCGAAGATCTTGTCCAGCTTCTCCCTGGAGATGCCCGGTCCGGTGTCGGAGATGGCGATGATGACCTCGTCCGGGTCGTGCACGGTCCGGGTGCTGATGCTGATGCTGCCGTCCTTGCCGATGGCGTCGATGGCGTTGTCGATGATGTTCAGGAAGACCTGCTGGAGCTGGGCCGAGTCGCTGGCCACGAAGGGCAGGTCCTTCTGGAAGTTGCTGTGGATTTCGATGGCGCGGTATCTGGCTTCGTTCTCCAGGAAGGTGACGGTCTGGCTCAGGACCTCGTTGATGTTGATGTCTTCCTGGATGGGGTCCATGCGCCGGGCGAAGCCCAGCAGACGATGGGTCACGTCCTTGGCCCGGGTGACATGGTACTCGATCTTGGTGATGGCGTCCTCGAACTCCTTGAAGTTCGGGCTGGCCTTGATGTCCTCTTCGGTCAAAAGGTCGCGCATCCAGCCGGCCTTCTCCTTGATGATGGCCAGCGGATTGTTGACCTCATGGGCCACGCCTGCTGCCATTTTGCCGAGCGAAGCCATCTTGCTCGACTGGGTCAGCGAGGCGTTCAGGCTGGCTTTTTCGCGCTCGGAGCGCACCAGTTGGGCGATGATGGTGGTGCTGGTCAGCACCGTGCCCCCGGCGATGAGCAAAAGGCCCCCGGCCAGGATGCCCCAGACCAGGTAGCGCGTGCGCGTCAGCGGCATGAGCTCCTCGGTGGGGTCATCGCGGATGGCCAAAAGCCAGTTCTTGTTCTCCAGCCAGGCCAGGCCGAAGAGGTACTGCTTGCCGTTCACCTCGATCATCTCCGAGCGCACGCCGGGGAAGCGCGAAATGGCGCCCAGGTCCATCTTGCCCAGAAGTTTGGAGCCGAAGCGCGGCTTGGATTGCAGGATGTTCTCGGAGTTGAGCAGGAAGGCGTCGCCGTTGGCGCCCAACTGGTCGCTCTGCACCAGGGAGTCGAAGATGTCCGAATCGATGGTGGCGCGCAGGATCCAGCTCTTGTCGCCATCGCGGCGCATGACGGCGATGATGAAGTGGGGGTAGTTGCGGCGTCCCAGGAACACGTCGCTGATGTAGATGCCCTTGGCCTGGACCTGGTGGAACCATT
>CAZXZF010000046.1:0-1060 GCA_964645095.1 uncultured Desulfocurvus sp.
GGCCCCAGAAGGAGCCGGAAACCGGCGCCAGGCCGGAGAGCAGCACGCCGAGCTCCGCCGCGGCGCCCGCCAGGATGTCCGAGGCTGAACTCCGGGTCATGAGGTGGCGGATGCTGGCCGCAAAGACCACGAAAAAGCTCACCAGCGCCCACCAGGCCAGGGGCATGTGGATGTAGAAGATCTTCTGCACCAGGCCCATGGTTTCTTCCACGGGCGCATAGGCCCAGATGAACCACTGGCCGACGCCAAGGGCGACCAGGGCCGCCAGGGTCAGGATAGTCAAGATTCGCTTGGACATAGGCATAACTCCACGCGACCTCTGGCCGCTATTCCTCGCCCGTGTACAGGAAGGGGAACAAAAACGCGCCCGCGGCGGTGAACATGGCGTCGAAGGCCACGATGATGCCCGTCCAGAGGTTCTGGTCCGCCGCCGCCTCCCCGGAAAAAATCCCGGCGAAGATGCGGATGCCGCCGAGCAGCACCGGCAGAAGCAGCGGAAACAGGATCACCGAGAACAGGGACTCCCGCGCGCCCTGGCCCTGGGCCAGCGCCCCCAAAAGCGCGCCCAGGGCCGCCAGGCCCCAGTCCACGCCAACAAGGGCCAGCAGGAGCACGCCCCAGGAGCCGCGCACGTCCTGGCCCAGGAACACCGCCGCCGCAGGCAGGAACACGGCCTGGGACAAGAGCAGCAGGCAAAACCCGGCCAGGCCCTTGCCCAGCCACACGGAATGCGCGGGCAGGGGCGAGGACAACAGCCCCAGGCGGCAGCCCTGGCCCTCCTCCAGGCTGAACAGGTCGTTGAACACCAGCACCAGCCCGAAGGCCGAGGCCAGCCAGAAGATGGCCCCGGCGGCCTGGGCCGAGACCAGCTCGCCCGTGGGCCGCGACAGGGAGAACAGGAAGATGAGCAAGAGCCCCAGCAGCACCGCCTGCACCAGCCCCTGGCCGCCGCCCGCGGAAAGCCGCAGGTCCTTGGCCGCGATGAACCCGGCGCGCCTCAGCACGCCGACCCCCCGGCCCCGTCGGATTGGAAGCCGACGGCCGGGCCGAAATAGGCCAC
>CAZXZF010000046.1:1070-14235 GCA_964645095.1 uncultured Desulfocurvus sp.
CACGCGCGCGTCCTTGAGATGCAAAACGGTTTCGGCGAAGGGCAGGTCCGCGGCCAGGTGGTGGCTGACCCAGACCACGCCCGCGCCTGCCTTTTTCAGATTTTCGATCTCGCGGCGCAGAAGTTCCTGCGAAGCGGGGTCCAGGCCCGTGCCGGGCTCATCCAGAAAGACCAGCCGGGGCTTGATCAGAAACACACGGGCCAGGTTCAGGCGCTGGGCCATCCCGCGCGAGAAGGTGCCCGCGGGTTCGTCGGCCACGCGGGAAAGCCCCACGCGGGAAAGCACCGCCTCGATATCCTCGCGCGTCGGGGCCAGCCCGTACATGCGGCCCCAGAAGGTCAGGTTGGCCGCGGCCGAAAGGCGCGGGTAGAGGAAGGTGGCGTGGCCGAGGTAGGCCTGGGCCTCCGGCGCCACGCGCAGGTCGATCTCGCCGGCCGAGGCGCGGCAAAGGCCCGCCATGATCTTGAGCAGGGTGGTCTTGCCCGCGCCGTTGCCGCCGACCACGAGCAGGGCCTCGCCGGAGCGCACCTGGGCCGAGACCTCGCGCAATACCAGGTGCGAGCCGAAGAACTTGCCCACGCGGCGGATGTCGGCCAAGAGCGGCGAGCCCGCGCCGCCGACGCCAATGTCGGCGCCGGTGCCGGTGCTGGCGCCAGTGCTCGCGGCAATCCCGACGGCCTCGCTCACGCGGCTACTCCTTGTCCCGGCCCTTGCGCCCGCCCAGGAGGAACAGCGGCGCGAGGCTCAGGATGGTGCCGCCGATCCAGATCCAGTTCACCAGCGGGTTGACGTTGACCTTGAGCGAGGCCCCGCCGCCCTCGGTGGTGCCCAGCAGCACGGCGAAGACCTCGTCGCCCAGGCCGGGCAGCACCGCCACCTCGGCGAAGGGCTGCTCAAAGCCCCGGTACAGCCGCCGCTCAGGCACGATGCTGCCGACGACCCGACCGGCCTTGGACACGTCCAGGGTGGCGATGAGCTGGGCCATGTTCCGGGAGCTCTTCTCGTGCAGATCCTTCAGGGTCACGGTGTAGCCGCCCACCTCAAACGACTGGCCCACGTCCAGGTCGCGCTCCACGCCCTGCTGGTAGGGACCGGAAAAGGCCACGCCCAGGACCATCAGGCCCAGGCCCAGGTGGACGGCGTAGGCCGCCAGGGACTTGCGGTTGCGGGCCTCGGGCAAGAGCCCGGTGGCCAGAAGCGCCGTGGTCATGCAGGACACCGCGCCCGCCGCGCCGATGAGCGCCAGGGGCAACTGGTAGCCCAGGGCCGCGAAGGCGCCCGCGGAGATCACAAAGGCCACCAGGGCGGCGGCCAGGCCGCGCTTGTCGCGCACGCCCTGCTTCCAGCCGAGCCACGGGCAGGCCGAGAACAGGAGCGCCAGGAGCACGAAGAGCGGCAGGCAGACGCGGTTGTAGAAATGGGCGTCCAGGCCGACGGGCTTGGTGCTCCAGAGCTTGCTGATGACCGGCCACATGGTGCCCAGGCCGACCACGAAGCCCAGCGCCAGAAGCGTCCAGGCGGCCACGACCAGCATCCCCTCGCGGCTGGCCAGCCCGCCCAGGCTGCGCTGGCTGGCGGTGTTGGCGAGATACGTGGCCGCCACGGAGATGGCCGTGAGGAAGAGGATGAAGGACAGAAGCGGCCGGGCCACCCCGCCCTCGCCAAAGGCGTGCAGGGACTCGACAACGCCGCTGCGCACGAGATACGTGCCGAACACGCAGAGCACGAAGGTCAGCGCCATGATCAGGATGTTGCTCCTGGCCAGGGCGTTTCTGCGCGCGCCCACGATGGCCGTGTGCAGGAAGGCCGTGCCCGTGCACCAGGGGATGAGCGAGGCGTTCTCAACCGGGTCCCAGGCCCAGTAGCCGCCCCAGCCGAGCTCCATGTAAGACCACCAGGCGCCCAGGATGATGCCCGAGGTCAAGAATACCCAGGCCATGATGCTCCAGTTGCGCGTGGCGCGTATCCACTCCGGGGTCTCGCCGGAGAGCGCCGCGCCCAGGGCCGCGCAGGCCGGGATGACGTACACCGCGTAGCCCAGCAAGAGCAGCGGCGGGTGGAAGATCATGCCGGGGTTGCGCAACAGCGGGTTCATGCCCTTGCCGTCGACCGGGGCCGGGATGGCCTGCACAAAGGGGTTCACCCAGCAGGTGAGCATGAGCAGGAAGAAGGCCTGGACCACGAAGAACACGATCCAGAACCAGGCCCGGGTGCGCTCGGACAGGGCGCGGTAGCCCGGCGTGAACACGAACACCGCCGCCGAGAGCGCCATGACCACGGCCCAGAACAACAGCGAGCCCTCGCTGCCGGCCCAGAAGGCCGTGAGCACGTAGGCCAGCTCAAGGGTGCTGTCCACGTGGCTCATGACGTAGAGGAAGCTGTAGTCGCGCAGGACCAGCGCCCGCAGCAGGATGCCGGAGGCGAAGAGCAAAAGCGCGGTGACGGCCCACTGGCCGCGTTCGGAGAAAATGAGGCGCTCTCGGCGTCCGGTCAGGAACACGGCTGCGGTCCAGCCCCCCAGGAACAGGGTGCCGATGAGGGCGAAAAGCATGGTGATGTAGGCGGTCATGTGCATGGCGCGATGCTCCGATAAGGGACGCTTGAGGCGGCGGGCCGGGAACAGTCTCCCCGCTCGCGGCCTAGCTCCGGTTCTGCTTTTCGTACTTGGAGGGGCACTTGGTGATGAGCGTGCTGGCCTGGAACACTCCGCTGGCCGTGTCCATCCCGCCCTCGACGATGACCTCGGACCCGGCCTTGAAGGTGTCGGGCACTGCGCCGCGATAGCTCACGCGCAGGGTCTTGCCGGGGTTTTCCTTGTCCAGGAGCAGGAAGCTCACGCCTGGGCCGGGCTGAACGGACTCGATGCCTTCCGCGGCCACGTTGCCGAACAGGCGGGCCTGCTTGAGCTCACGCGCATCGGTGGCCAGGGCCTCGCCCACATTGAGGAAATAGACGCTGTCCTTGGTCACGCCGGAGGCCACAAGGTAGCCCACCCCGCCCAAAAACAGCACCAGGGCTGCGATGTAGATGCCTTTTCCACCTTTGGTGGCCATATTCTTCCCGTTTCCGTGCGTTGCTTTGGCTCTTCACTTCCGTACAACGGCCAGAGGGTCTTACCCGTTACGGCTGGGATTGTCCACCAGAGCCATTGTCCGAGCAGTTGCCCGGACCACTGCCCGGACCACTGCCCGGACTGGGCCGCGCGCCGGGCACCAGCTCGCTGCGGCGCAACCGCGCCAGTTCGCGCATGTCCACCACCTGGTCGGTCTCGTCCACGATCTCGCTGCCGAGCATCTCCTCGAGCACATCCTCCAGGCTCACCACCCCGGCCATGCCGCCGTATTCATCGAGCACCACGAAGAGGTGCATGCGGCTCTCCAGGAATTTGCGCAGCAGGCGGTCCAGCGTCAGGTTCTCCAGCACGAAGCGCACCGGCCGCATGAGGTCGCCCAGGCGCAGCTCCAGGTGGTCGTTGGCCGCGGCCTCGAAGACCTGCCTGCGGTAGACCACGCCCACGATCTCCTCGGCGTCCTCGCCCTCAAAGACCGGGATGCGCGTGTGCGGCCAGGTCTTGTTGACCTCCATGGCCTGGGCCACGGTCATGCTGGACGGGAGTGAGAAGACCACGGTGCGCGGGGTCATGATCTCGTCCACGCGCTTGTCGTCCAGGGCCAAAATGTTGCGGATGGCCGACTCCTCGTAGGGCTTGATGACCCCGGCCTGGCGGGTCAGGCTCACCACGGCGCGGATGTCGTCCTCGTCGGTCTCATGGCCTTTCTGGCCCTTGCCGATGAGCCGGATGAGCCGGCCGAAGAGCCAGATCACCGGCATGCACAGCCAGACCATGACCAGCAGAGGCTTGGCCAGGACCGGGGCCAGCTGCCGGGCGTAGGCCACGCCCGTGGTCTTGGGCACGATCTCGCCCAGGAGCAGGATGAGCATGGTGAAGGCCGCCGTGAACACGGCCAGGTACTGGTCGCCGAAGACATGCACCGCCGCCGCGCCGGACACGGCCGCGCCGGCGGTGGCGGCCACGGTGTTCAGCGTCAGGATGGCCGTGATGGGCTTCTCCACGTCCATGCGCAGGGCGTACAGAATTTCGCCGGCCTTCTTGCCTTCCTTGCGCATCCGTTCGATGCGGCTCAAGGGGAAGGAATAGAAGGCGGCCTCGGTGATGGAGCAGAGAAAGGACACTGCCGTGGCCAGCGCAACCGCGAGGATGAGTTCAAACATAGTTTTTGTGACCGCTTGAGGCAGATATGCCTTACGCCGCCCTGGAAATTTCCTACCAGCTTCCGCGGTGCAGCGCAACAGCCATAGCCCTTGACTTGGCGCGCATTCGCGGCCATTCTTGTAGATCAGGGCGCTTGGGCCCAACCTCGGTTTTGCCTGGAGATTTCACACATGGTCAGGGATTTTCCGGACAGATGGGCGGTGTTCCGCGCCAGCGCCCTGGGCGACGTGACCCTGACTACGGGCGTGCTCAACTGGTGGCACCGCACCCAGGGCCTGCGCTTCACCTTCATCACCAGAAGCGCCCTGGCCCCCATCCTGGCCGGGCACCCGGCGGTGGACGAGGTCATCCCCGTGGCCCTCGGCGAGATCGACGGCCACGACTGGTGGCGCAAGTCCCGCCGCATCGCCGCGGACTGCTCGGGCATGGGCTTCATCGACCTGCACCGCTCCCTGCGCTCCATGGCCTTGAACCTGCACTGGGAAGGCATGGCCAAGGACTATCCCAAATTCGGCCTGACCAGACGCCTGTACCGCCACTTCCCGCTGCCCCTTCTGGAGCGCCGCTTAAGCGCCCTCAACGTGCCCCAGCGCTATGCCCTGGCCCTGGACGCCACGCCGCCCCCGGCGGAGGAGCTGCGCCCGGTCATCTACCTGTCCGAGGCCGAAACCCAGGCCGCGAAGGTCTATCTTTCGCACATCGGACTCACCAAGCCTTTCGTGGCCCTGCACCCCTTTGCCACGCACCCGGACAAGGCCTGGCCCATGGGCTACTGGCTGTCGCTCATTCCGCTGATAGAAAGGCAGGGGCTGGACTGGATCATCATCGGCAAGAACCCGGACCACCTGGAGGCCCTGGACGACCCGCGCAACCTCACGGGCCGCACGGCCCTGCGCGAAACCTGCGCGCTCCTGGCCCAGGCCCAGGCGCTGGTCACGGCGGACTCCGGCCCCATGCACCTGGCCACGGCCGTGGGCACACCCGTGGTGGCGCTCTTCGGCCCCACGTCAAAGGTGTGGGGCTTCTACCCCAGCGGGCGCTTCGACACCGTGCTCGAACAGTCTTTGGCCTGCCGCCCCTGCTCCCTGCACGGCACGACCACCTGCAAGCGCGGCCGCGAATGCCTCACGGCCATCGAGCCGGACGAGGTCGCGGCCCGGCTCTTCCAGACCCTGGAGCGCGCAGCCGGTGCCGGGCCCGTTGCCCCCTAGCAGCTGATCAGTGCGGTGACGCCCCGGCCGGGGGCACCGAGGCAGGCGGCTTGCCGCTGTCCTCGGCCTTGTCCCGGCCATTGGCCTTGGCGGCCTCCTCGTCCAGCGGGCAGGAGCCGTCCAGGACGTAGCGCCCGGACAGGAAGCAGTCGGCCATGGCGCGCACGCTCTTCTCGTCCACCATGAGCATGTCCGTCTGGCGGGTGAACTGCAAGAGCTTGCCCATGAGCCAGAGCTTCTCCAGGGTCTCCCCGGTGTCGCGCTTGTGCAGGCGCCCGACCACGCGGTCGCCCACCACCTCCACGGAAAACCCGAGGCCCTCCAGGATCAGCCCGATGGCGCGGGCCCGCCGGGCGCGTTTCAGGTCGTCGGCCGCGCCGCCCTTGAAGGAAAAGGTGATGTAGTTCTTGCTCTCCGTGCGGCCGCAGTAGCAGTCCAGCACGCCATAGTGGTAGCCCACGCGCGAGCTGAAGTTCAGGTACTTGTCGGAGATGATGGCGTAGCTGCGGTCGCCGAAGCGCTGCCCGCCTGCGCCGGGATTGCTGATCATCTGCTGGCCCATGACCGAGAGCAGGCCCTTGACCTGCACCGGCCGTGGCGTGGTCAGCTGGGCCTGGTCCAGCACCAGCCCGCCGAGCAAGGCGCCGAAGGGCCGGGAGATCACGTCCTCGGGCCGCAGGTCGCGGCCCTTGAGCGCGCCAGGCCCCACCCCGCCGCCCAGGTCGATGACGTACAGGTCGAGCCCGGTCTGGGCGCGCAGGCGCATGGCCAGCCCGGACTCGCCCGAGGCCATGTCGCTCAAGGTGAACATCTCGCCGTAGGACCGCTCGTGCAAGAGGCGCATGACGTCGTGCAGGGTGGTGCAGCCGCGCACCCGGAACTCCGGCGCCTTGGGGTCGGTCAGGCGCAGGGGCACGATGTGCCGGGCCACGCGGGCGAGCACGTCAAACACGGGCGTCCCGGTCATGAGGGTCGTCTTCTCGACCTTGAAGGCCAGCAGTTCCTCCACCACCCCGGCGTAGACCTTGCCGGTGTAGGCGTCCACGGTGACCGTCGCCCCATGGGCGATGTCGCGCGTTGCGCGGCCCAGGCCCAGGATGGTGGGCACGCCGAACTCGCGCGAGAGCGAGGCCATGTGCCCGGTGATGCTGCCGGAATCCGTCAGGATGGCCTGGGCCTTCTGCATGAGCACCATGAATTTGGGCGAGGAATGCGCAGCCACCAGCACGCCGCCCTCGGGAAAGCCGCTCAGGTCGTCGTCGCTGGTGACCTGATAGACCGGTCCGGAGCCCACGCCGGGCTGGGCCACCTCGCCGCCCTGGGCCAAAACCTCCCGGCCCTCCACCGCCGGCATGCCCGCCGGGACGCCCTGGGCCCCCGGCACCAGCCCGAGCGGACGGGATTGCAGCACCAGGAGCTCGCCGCCCGGAGGCAGCGCCCATTCAATGTCCTGGGCCACGCCGTAGTGCTCCTCCAGGCGCAGGGCGTATCCGGCCAGGGTGCGCACCTGGGCCTCGGTCAGGCAGGGCCGCCCCTGCTGGTTCTGCGGAACCGGCTCCTCCACCAGCGTGCCGCCGGGCGCGCAGACCAGGCGCACCGGCTTCTCGGCCACGCGGGAGTCCTCGGTGGTCAGGTCCTCGCGGGCAACGGACAGGCTGTCCGGGGTGACCACTCCGTCCACGGCATAGGGGCCGAGGCCCCAGACCGCATTGATGAGGATGCGGTCGTCGTGGGCGTGGAAGGGATGGCGCGTGTACATGACGCCGCTGGCCACGGAGTCGATCATCTCCAGGCAGGCCACGCTCATGGCGATGTCCTCGTCGACGATGCCCTTGAGCAGGCGGTAGGAGATGGCGCGCGGGGTGTACAGGCTGGCCAGGACGTACCGGTAGTTGGTCAAAAACCGCTGCCTGGGCACATTGAGCACCGAGAGGTACTGCCCGGCATAGGAAAGTTCGCTGTCCTCGCCAAGGGCGCTGCTGCGCAGGGCCACCCGCAAGGACTCCGGCTCAAGCCCGCATTCCTGCGCAAGCCTGGCGTGGGCCCGCAGGATTTGCTGCTCAAGATCGGCAGGCAGGGGGGCGCTCAAGACGGCCCGCTGGATGTCCTCGCTGGCCTCTTCCAGTGAATTCGGGGCCTCCGGGATGATGCTGAGCTTGATGCGCTTGATCTCGTCCCAGAGCCCGGCCTGCTCGAAAAAGTGCCGGAAGGCGCTGGTGGTGATGGCGAAGCCGCGCGGCACAGGCAGACCGACGCGATTTTTCACCTCGCCCAGGTTGGCGCTCTTGCCGCCCACGGCATCCACCATCTCCCTGGTCACATTTGCATAGTCCAGGATGCGCTCCTGGGCCAGGGTATCCTTGCGCGATTCAAGGTCGGCCTTGATGCGCTCCTGAATCTCGTCTATCTTATCGCGCAGGTTCGGGTCTGTTTTTCCCGAAAGGCTCTCAAAGCTTGCAGCCAGGCGCAGGGCGTGGAACACCGCCCGCGTCGCCTGTGACCGCACATAGGACATGCCGAAGAGCTGGCTGCCTTGCAGCTTGATCTCCATGTCCGAGACGATCTTCAGGAGTTCCGCATTTGAATCAAGAAGCTCCTGAAAGTGTTTGTACTTTCTTCTAAACAGATCCTGCATGGCCAGGTCGTCCGCACTCGTCTGAATCTTGCCAAAAAGCAACCGGAACAGCTTCCCCAGGTTTTCCAGAATCTCACTTCTCATTGTGCACTCCCCGCAAAAACCATCGTGCACCGCCCACGCCCTGGCTTCGCGCAACACGCAATTGCGCGGTGTTCGCGCAACGATTTCGCGCAATCCTAGGAACTTTCACTCTGCGTCTCCGCCAGGGAATATTGTGTCGCCGGGCCCTTGCCGGTCTTGCGCAGCACCCCGCTCTTGACCAGGGCCTGGAGATCATACTGCGCCGTGCGTTGCGAGACCTCCGCGCCCAGTGCATCCTGGTAGTCCAGGCGTGTGAAGCTGCCCCCTGCCCGGGCCAGACCGAAGGCGATGGCGTGGCGCGGATTGCCGCTCTTCCACGGCGCTGCGGCAAGGGCCTGCGGCGGCTCCGGCGGCCGTTGCGCGGCGCCCCGGGGCGTGCCGTCCTGAACTCGCGGCGCATAGGCCGGGACAGAGCCCGCATCCCAGTGCGCCTGCGGGGAGAGCATGGCGTCATCAAAGACAAGGTCCTCAGCGTAGAGGACATCGCCCTCGGCAAAGGCCATGGCTCGGGTGATGCAGTTCTTGAGCTCGCGCACGTTGCCGGGCCAGTCGTGGGCCATGAGCTTCTCCAGCGCGCCGCGCGACAGCCCGACCTCTCCGCGCTTGGTCTGGATTCCAGATTCCTTGAGGAAATGGCTTGCCAGAAGAGGAATGTCTTCTTTTCTCTGGCGCAGCGCCGGTGTCTGGATGGTGATGACCTTGAGGCGATAGTAGAGGTCGTCGCGGAACTCTCCGCGCTGCACCAACTCCATCAGGTCCACATTGGTGGCCGCGATGACGCGAACGTTGAACTCGACCTCCTGGTCACTGCCCAGAGGCCGTATGCGCCGCACGGACAAGGCCCGCAGGAGCGCCTTCTGGACCTTGATTGACGCCGTGCCGATCTCGTCCAGGAACAGGGTGCCCCCGTCAGCGGCCAGGAAAGCGCCCTTGCGGTCGTTATGGGCCTCGGTGAACGCCCCCTTGATGTGCCCGAACAGGGCGTCGAGGAGCAGGTTTTCATCAAGCCCGCCGCAATTGATGGAGATGAACGGCTTGGTGGAGCGCGTGCTGAACTTGTGCACGCCCTCGGCCGCAAGTTCCTTGCCTGTGCCTGTCTCGCCCACGACAAGGACATCGGCCTCGGAACTGGCGGCCTTGCGGATGATGCTCTGCAGCGAGACCATGAGCTGGCTCTGGCCGATGAGGTCAGGAATCTCGCCCACCAGCTTCCAGCCCAGGCTCGCCGGGAGCTCGCTGTCAAAGGACACCTTCTGGCGCTGCGAGACCATCTGGATGTGCTCGTCGCGTTGCCGGATCTGCTCCTGCTTGTCCTGGATGGCCGAAATCATCTTGTTCAGGGCATCCTTCAGAACAACGGATTCGCGGTCATAGCTGCCCAGGCGCACCGGCCGCAGGACGTTCTCCTCGAAGATGGCGCTGATTTCGGCCGCCAGGGTCAACACGGGCCGCGTGATGACGCGGCTGATGGCGACCACCAGGAGCACGATGAGCACCACCACCACCAGGGTGATCACGGCCATGACGTCCATGTGCCGGAATTCGGCCGCATCGGCCAGTCGGCTGCGGTCCACGTAAGCCAGTCCGCCGATGACCTCGGCGTCCTTGTCCGGCTGGGCGCGGAAGCGGACCGGGGTGTAGACAATGAAGTGCTGGTCGCTCAGGATGCTCGCCGCAGTGGGCAGGGCATCGGCCTCGATGAGCCCCTGCTGCCCGGCCTGGATATCCACGATCATGCGCCAGTAGAATTCGTGTTTGGTCGCGGGCCGGAAGGCCTTGTTGTACTCCGGCATCCCGTAGTCGCCGGTCATGCCCAGGCGGGCGACCTCCACAGACAGGTCCTTGTCGGGCTCCTCAAAATTCTCGGACTGGAAGAGCATCCAGCCCTGGTCGTCGAAGAAAAAGCTGAAGCGGTTCTCGCTGGTCCGCGCAAAGGAATATACGGGTGAATTCGGGGAGTTGTACAGGGACAGAATGTTGCGCAAGGATGTGGAACTGATGGAGACGATGAGGTGCCCGCGCAGGCGCGACTGGGCGTCGAACACCGGCGTGAGCATGCGGTAGACGGCCAGGGTGCGCGCCCTTGGGGCGTCCGGAAAGGCCGAAGGGGGGTAGGCGACCTCCGTCAGTTCGGCCAGGTGCGTGGAGCCCGGCCGCATCTCGCGCACCTTCTGGGCCAGGGCAATGGGGCTGTTCTTGATGTATTGGTACTGGTCATGGCGGATCTCGGCCAGGCCATTGTCGCCTGCGGCCACGAGCAGCAGCGTGTCGGTCTCGTTCAGCCCAATGAAAGCCAGCTCTGCGACGATACCGGGGCGGGATACGGCCCACTGCCGGTTGGCGGCGGCCAGCGACTCCCGGCCAACCTGGCCCGACTCGGCCAGCACGACGAGCCCCTTGCGGAAGAACTCCAGCAGCCCCTCAATGTCGCGGACCTGGGCCAGGTTCTGGGTTTGCGCCGTGCGGTGCAGCGCCTGGTTCAGGAACTTGGTGGAGTACCAGTTGGTCGCAAATCCGGTGAACGCGAGGATCAAGGCGATGGACGGGATGAGCGACACCAGAAGCTTCTTCTGCACGCTCCAGGTGGCGAAGAAATGCTGCTTCGCCTCATGCTCAGCCTTCGCGCGATAGGGACTCCAGGCCATCACTCCCCCCCTCCCTCCCAGGCCAGACAGGCGCATATTCGCGCAAAACTGCTGCGTCCAGCCCCTCAAACACCCTTGCACAATACGCATTATCGCGCAGACAACTGTTTGCACGACTACAACAAATTCAATGATTCCGTCAAGCTTTTTCGCGTGGCACAGGGATTGCTCATAGAATAATCACGAAAGACGGATCAAACCGGCCAAGTGGTACACAATCCGCACCACCACGGCAGCCGGAACAGTGGCAGGGGTTAATTGGAGAGTCAATTTTGAGAGGAGGAACCCAATGAAAGCTCGCTTCATCAAGCTGTTCACGTGGTGCCTGTTTGCGTGCCTTGCGCTGCCGGAGTTCGCACACGCCGCAGCAGCAAAGGTGTCAAACATCGTCATCGTGGCCGACACGCGCAAGTTCTCCGGCTGGGAAGCCTGGTGGACCAACCTGTACAATGAGAGCCATCTGTACTTCACCATGCTCACCTGCGCACTCATCCCCATCATCGGCGTGCTCTTCGGCACCTTCGCCGACTTCATCATGAGCTTCATCGGCATCGACCTGAAGTCCCGCGAGCTGGCGGAACACTAAACCAGGCCAAACAAGAGGAGAGTGCGATATGGAATGGTTGTACGTACTCATGCCCATCGCGGGCGTGAAAATTTTCTGGCCCGGCCTGATCATCCTCGGCGTGGGCGTGGGCATCATCGGCGGGTTCTTCGGCATGGGCGGCGCGTGGATGGTGACCCCCGGCCTGAACATCCTGGGCTTCCCCATGGCGTTCGCCATCGGCACGGACATCGCCCACATGGCGGGCAAGTCGCTGATCTCCACCATGCGTCACGGCAAGTTCGGCAACGTTGACTACAAACTGGGCATGATCATGCTCATCGGCACCGTTGTGGGCTTCGAAATCGGGGCCCAAATGATCATGTGGCTGGAACGGCTAGGCAACGTCGAGAAGGTCGTGCGCTACCTGTACGTCGTCCTGCTCGCCCTCATCGCCTGGATGGTCTTCCACGACATCAACGTGAAGAAGCAGAAGGAAAACGCGCTGCGCGCCTCTGGCGGAAACGCCAACGACGCCGTGGGCGTCCAGTGGCACAAGACCTTCCACGCCATCAAGATTCCGCCCATGATGCACTTCAATGAGGCCGGCATCTACTGCTCCATGTGGCTGCCCGTAGTGGTCAGCTTCCTCACCGGCTGGCTGGCCGGCATCCTGGGCATCGGCGGCGGTCTCATCCGCATGCCCTCGCTCATCTACATCGTCGGCTGCCCGACCCACGTGGCCGTCGGCACCGACCTGTTCGAGGTCGCCATCTCCGGCGTCTACGGCGCCGGCACTTACACCTACAAGGGCCGCACCGAACTCGTGGCCGCCGTCATCATGCTCGTCGGCGCCTCCATGGGCGCGCAGGTGGGCGCAGTGGCCACCAAGTACATCAAGGGCTACGGCATCCGCTACGCCTTCGGCTTCGCCGTTCTCGGCTGTCTGCTGTCCATCCTGCTCAAGCTCGCGGCCAAGCAGTTCAGCATGCCCATCCTGGACGACGCCTCGACCTTCTTCGTCCTGGGCGTCGTCTCTGCCCTGTCGCTGTACATCTTCCTCAAGTTCGTCGCCGGGGTCAAGCTGGAGCTGGCCATGAAGGCGGCCAAGGGCTAAGGGCGCGCAAGCATACTGAGCTGAATACATGTACCTTACTGCGAACAAACGAAGGAGACTCGATATGACCGGCAAAAGCATGTGGCGCACCCTCCTTGTGGCACTGCCGATGGTGCTGCTCCTGGGCTGCACAGACTACGGCAAGGTCGACCAGGGCCGGGTGATCAAGTACGATCCCGCGACCAGGACCATGACCTTCATCCGGGACAAGGCCAACGACACCCAGAACCCTGACTACACCTATCTGCCGCCCATCACTTATGTGCTGCCCACCGATCCCGAAGAGAACGGACCTGACCCCAAGGCCGGCGGCCGCATGAAGATCGACAACAAGAAGAACCAGATCGTCATCTTCGACCCGGCCACGCAGAACTTCAAGACCATTGACTTCACCATGGTCGACTTCAAGGAGAACATTGACAAGCAGCACCCGCTCGTGTTCGACAAGGACGCGGGCAAGGCCAAGAAGTTCCCCGTGGTGGACAAGGAAAAGAAGACCGTGACCATCTACTCCGGCCGCCAGAAGACCCTGTCCGTCATCTCCATGCCGGCAGAGTACTTCGAACTTCCTGAGAGCATCTGGGACTCCGGCGACGAAGCCCGCGTGTACTACAAGGAAGAGGGCAAGGCCCTGCGCTACATGAACATCAGCAAGACCGACATCTTCAAGAAGTAGACGGCGAACGGCGGGCGGG
>CAZXZF010000047.1:0-14211 GCA_964645095.1 uncultured Desulfocurvus sp.
CCTGAACTTCACGGGCGGCATCGGCAACGACAGCGTCACGGGCTCGGCCAACGGCAACAGCCTCTTCGGCGGGCTCGGCAACGACACGCTCCTGGGCGGCGGCGGCGCTGACACCCTCTTCGGCGGGGGCGGCAACGACGTGCTCACCGGCGGCGGCGGCGCTGACATTTTCAAGTACAACGCCACCACGGAAGGCAGCGCCAGTGAGCAGATCACGGATTTCTCACATGCCGACGGGGACAAGCTGAGCTTCTCCAACGTGGCCTTTGACCCAACGGCGGCTGGCGCGAACTTCATCAGCACCGCGACGTATTCTGACACCCTGGGCGTGGCAGGGCAGGCCAGCTTCATTTTCGACACCGCGAACAACATGCTCCACTACGACAGCAACGGTGCGACCGCAGGCGGGGATGTGGCCATCGCCCACGTGACAGGCGACGCCGTGGTAGCAACGGATATCCAGTTCCACGCCCCGTAGGCGACACGTCGCGCGGGCCAGTCCGGAGCCCAGGCCCAGAGGCCCGGTGGGCCGGGTTCCTCTAGCCTGTTCCCCCCTCCCAGTCCCAGGAATCAACTTCACGGCGCGATCGCAGGCGCGCGCCGTGGCCGACAAGGGCACCTCTGACATTTCCACGTAGAAGACGGTGCCGTGGATTTCTTGCTGCCCGTTTCTGCTCGACGTTTGTCTTCGTCGGATGTCCAACTGTAGCCGTGCCAGCCTGCCCGCAGGCCAAGGGCTCCAGCCTGGATGGGAATCTGGCGGGCCTGTTTTGGCCGGGCAGGTTCGCCCCGCCGTGCCGGGGACTCGGCCGATACCCTTTGCGGGCGGGACATGCAGGGAAAAGGCTTGTCATTCACCGGGACTGGGAGTAGCGCACTTTACAGCTCCTGGGATATCATCTTCAGGGCACGGGCGACAATTTGCCCGGCGCAGAGGTCGCGGTGATGCAGCCCAAGGATTCCAGACGCAAGAAGCGGTGACCAGGAACTGGGCCCCTCGGGGAAGAAACGTGAACCCACAGGATCGTAACACCATGGAAGCAAGCAGACTGGGCGCAGACGAGTCTGAACCTCCGGATAGCGGGGCGCGCGGAATCGAGGCCGCGCTGGACCCCGAAGAGCCCCCCTCCCAGCCGCAGGGCACCACGCCCGCAAGCCCCCAGGCGGACCGTCGCGAGTATCACCCCCTGCCTTTGCCCGAGTTCCTCAAACGGCATTTCCCCGGCGCCACCGTGCGCGACTGGCGCGACTGGCGCTGGCAGCTCACCCACCGCATCACCGATTTCGAGTCCGCCAGCCGACTGTTGGACCTTTCCGACGCTGAGAGTCGCGCCATTGGCCTCGCCAGGGCCACCCTGCCCCTGGCAGTGACGCCGTACTACGCTCGCCTGCTCGACCCCAAAGATCCGGACCAGCCCTTGAGGCGCATGGTGCTGCCCTCCTGCTGGGAGGCCCTGCGCGACCTGGGGGAAGCTGACGACCCGCTGGGCGAGGACGGCCACTCCCCGGTCCCTGGCCTGGTGCACCGCTACCCCAACCGCGTGCTCTTTTTGGTCACGGACTTCTGCTCCACCTATTGCCGCTATTGCACGCGCTCCCGCGGCATGGGCGGAACTGGCCATGCCGAAAGCCTGCGCGCGCGCTGGGAGCTGGGCCTGGATTACATCGCCCGCACCCCTGAGGTGCAGGATGTGCTTCTCTCCGGCGGCGACCCCCTCACCCTGCCGAGCGAGACCCTGGACTGGCTGCTCACGCGGCTCAGGGCCATTGCGCACGTCCAGATAGTGCGCATCGGCACCAAGGTGCCTGCTGTGCTGCCCCAGCGCGTCACCCCGGAACTCATGCGCATGCTGAGGAAGCACCACCCCCTGTGGATGAGCCTGCACTTCGCCCACCCGGCCGAACTCACCGAGGAGTCGCGCCAGGCCTGTTCGCGTCTGGCCGACGCGGGCATCCCGCTGGGGAGCCAGACCGTGCTGCTGGCCGGGGTCAACGACGAGCCCGCAGTCATGGGGCGGCTCTTCCAGGGGCTTCTGGCCTTCCGGGTGCGGCCTTACTACCTGTACCAGTGCGACCCCATCAGCGGCTCCGGGCACTTCCGCACGCCCGTCTCCTGCGGGCTGGAGATGCTGCGCGCTCTGCGCGGCAGGCTCTCGGGCTACGCCATGCCGACCTTCGTCATCGACGCGCCCGGCGGCGGCGGAAAGATCCCCCTGGCCCCGGATTACACGCAGGGGCATGATGGCGAGGGTTTGCTGCTCCGGAACTATGCGGGCGGCATGTACCACTACCCGGACCACGCCGGGGCCGGAGCCGCGCAGGTGAGAACCGCAAAGGGCAAGGGAGGCCTATGATTGTCGGACTGGTCTACGACCTGCGTTCCGAATACCTCGCCCAGGGCTACAGCGAGGAGCAGACCGCAGAGTTCGACAAGGAGGACACCATTGAAGCCCTGGCCCTGGCCTTGACCAGCCTGGACTTTGCAGTGGAGCGCGTGGGTTCGGCCAAGTCCCTGGTCCGCGCCCTGGCTGAGGGCCGCCGCTGGGATCTGGTGTTCAACATCGCCGAGGGCATGTTCGGCCCTGGCCGCGAGGCATTGGTTCCGGCCCTGCTCGACGCCTACCAGATTCCCTACACCTTTTCCGACCCGTTGGTCATGGCCTTGTGCCTGGACAAGGCCGCGTGCAAGCGCTTTGTGCGAGACCTGGGCCTGCCCACCCCGGACTTCGCCCTGGTGCGTACGGAAAAGGACATTGCGCACGTGCGCCTGCCGTACCCCGTGTTCGCCAAGCCCGTGTCCGAGGGCACGGGCAAGGGCGTCAGCGCGGCCTCCCGCGCGGGCGACCGCAAGCAGCTCACGGCCATCTGCCGGGCGCTCCTCAAGGGCTTCCAGCAGCCCGTGCTGGTGGAGCGGTATCTCCCGGGGCGCGAGTTCACCGTGGGCATCGTGGGCACGGGCGAGCTGGCCCGGGCCGTGGGCATCATGGAGGTGCTGCTCTCAGGCTCGGCCGAGCCCGGAGCCTATTCCTACACCAACAAGGCCAACTTCGAAGAGGTGGTGGAATACCTGCCCGTGGACGGCGAGGCCGCGCTCGAAGCCCAGGACCTGGCGCTGGCTGTGTGGCGGGGCCTGGGCTGCCGCGACGGGGGCCGGGTGGACATCCGCCTGGACGCTGCGGGCAAGGCCAGCTTCCTGGAGGTCAACCCGCTGGCGGGCCTGAACCCCCTGATTTCGGACCTGCCCATACTCTGCCGCATGAACGGCGTCCAGTACCAGGACCTGCTGCGCATGATCATGCAGTCGGCCCTGGAGCGCCTGCCGCGCGCCCCGGACAAGGAGCGCAGGGTGCGGTCATGAGCCCGGGCCTCAGCATCGCGGTGCTGCATGATCCCCTCGGACCGGACGATCCGCCGGACCGCCTGGACAGCCTCGTCCAGGCCGAGGCCGTGGCCGGGGCGCTCGGGCGCCTGGGGCACAGGCCACGGCTGGTGCCCTTTTTGCCGGATCTCTCGGCCATGCGCTCGGAGCTCACGCGGTTGCGGCCGGATGTGGCCTTTAACCTGGCGGAGAATGTGGCCGGCCTGGACCGCCTGGCCTTTGCCGCTCCGGCCCTGCTGGCGGCCCTCGGCATTCCGTGCACCGGCAGCCCGGCTGCGGCGCTTCTGGCCACTGCGGGCAAGAGCATGGTCAAGCGCCGCCTGCGCCAGGCCGGGCTGCCCACGCCCCCGTGGCTGGCGGGCGCGCCCCTGCCCGGCGATGCCGCGCCCGAGGCCGGCGCGTACATCCTCAAGCCCGAGTTCGAGCACGGCTCCGTGGGCATCGCCGGGGACGCGGTGGTGCAGGCCGCCAGCGCCATGCATCTGGCCGAGCTGTTGCGCGCGCGCGCGGACGCCTTGGGCCTTCCCTGCCTGGCCGAAGCCTATCTGCCGGGCCGGGAGTTCGCGGTATCCGTGCTGGAAGGCCCGGACGGGCCGGAAGCCCTGCCCCCGGCGGAGATGCTCTTCCCGGAGCATTGGCCAAAACAAGCCCGCGTGCTCACCTATGCCTCAAAATGGATTGAGGAGAGCTCCGCCGCCCGGGACACCTGCCGGGCCTTCCCGATGGACGAACCCGGGCTTGCTGCCCGGCTGGCCGATGCGGCCCTGGCCGCGTGGCGGGTCTTCGGGCTCTGCGGCTACGCCCGCGTCGATTTCCGCCTCGACGCCCTGGCCCAGCCGCAGATCATCGACGTCAACGCCAACCCCTGCCTGGCCCCGGATGCCGGATTCGCGGCCGCAGCGCAGCAGGCTGAACTCTGCTTTGACGCATTGGTGGCGCGCATCGTCCAGGCGGCCCTGGCGGGCGCTTCCCCCATGCAGGTGGCCTTCCGGGACGCACCTTCCGTGGACGTGCCCGTTACAGACGCAGAAGACCCGCGCTGGCGCGGTTCGGTCGCGCCCGGCGATGCCGAGGCCGTGCGGCGGCTCGTCGAGGCCACGGGCTTTTTCAACGCCGACGAGGTGGTGGTGGCCGGGGAGCTGATCCAGGAACAGCTGACCAAGGGTGATGCGAGCGGGTATCATTTCATTTTTGCCGAAGACCGCGAGGGCCTGGCCGGGTATGCCTGCTACGGTCCGGTGCCCGGCACGGCGGACAGTTTCGACCTGTACTGGATCGCCGTGGCCCCGCAGCGCCAGGGCCGGGGCCTGGGGGGCCGGGTGCTCAAGCGGGCCGAGGCGGACATGGCGGCGCGCGGGGCGCGGGGCATCTATGCCGAGACGTCCTCGCGCGGGCAGTACCGGTCCACGCGGCGGTTCTACGAGAAGCACGGCTACGCCGCCTGCGCCCGTTTGCCCGGGTTCTACGCAGCGGGTGACGATAAGGTCATCTACCACAAGGGCGTTGGCGGGGCGCCTGCGGCGCGGACATGAGCAAGGCGCCGAAGGCGGCCTGACACCTGCCGCGCGACCTCACAAAACATTTGGCGAGCGTCAACGAAGCCTCATTTTGCACTGGCGCCGACGGCGCTGTCGGTCCAGCCGAGGGGCCATCACCTCAGCATCCCTAGGCACAGCAGGGCGCACCAGCGCCTAGAAGATATAGTCCGTGGACAGGAATGTGGATTTGCGGCCATTCAGGATGGCCGTGAGCATGGCCTTGTTGGCCTCCACGTCTCGCGCGGCCACGAGCGAGCGGATGGAGAAGGCGCGCAGGGCATCGTGCACGGAGAGCGTGCCCTCGGCCGAGTCCTTGCGCCCGGTGAAGGGGAAGCTGTCCGGCCCGCGCTGGCACTGGCTGTTCAGGTTCACGCGGCTGACCTGGTTCACCAGGGGGTCGATGAGCGCGGCCATCTGGTCCGGGTCCGAGCCGAAGAGGCTCACCTGCTGCCCATAGCTGGACTCGGAGACGTAGTTCAGCGGTTCTTCGATGTCCGCGAAGGAGGCCACGGGCACCACAGGCCCGAACTGCTCCTCGTGGTACACGCGCATGCGCCTGTCCACGGCATACAGCACAGCCGGAGCAAAGAACGTGTCCTGCATGGCCCCGCCGCCAGGGTTCACCACTGTCGCGCCATGGGCCAGGGCGTCGTCCACCAGCCCGCGCAGATACTCCACCTTGCCGGGTTCCGGCAAAGGCGTGATGTCCACGCCCGGCTCCCAGGGCATGCCGACCTTGAGCTTGGCCACCCCGGCGCAGAAGCGCTCCAGGAACTCGTCCGCGCGCTCCCGGGCCACGTGGATCATCTTGATGGCCGTGCAGCGCTGGCCATTGAAGGCGAGGGCGCCGCGCAGGCATTCGCCCACGGCCTGCTCCAGATCCGCGTCCGCCAATACGATGGCGGCGTTCTTGGCCTCCAGGCCCAGCACGCAGCGCAGGCGGTGCGGCTTGGGATGCTGGGCGCGCATGGCGTCGGCCGCGCGGCTGGTGCCGATGAAGGCCAACACGTTCACCCGGCCCGAGGCCATGATCGGCGCGAGCATGTCGCGCCCGCCGGAGATGACGTTGATGACGCCCGCAGGAAAGGCCGCGCAGAAGCATTCCAGCAACGGAAAAATAAGCAGCTTGCCCAGCTTGGGCGTTTTCATGAGCACGGTGTTGCCCATGATGAGCGCCGGGATGAGGGTGGCGAAGGTTTCGTTCAAGGGATAGTTGAACGGCCCCATGCACAGCACCACGCCCAGGGGCGAACGCCGGATCTGGCCCAGGATGCCCGCCTCCATGACAAAGCCCGAGGAGGCGCGGTCGAGTTGCTTCAAGGCCTCCACGCTGTCGCGGATGTAGTCCATGGTGCGGTCGAACTCCTTGCCGCAGTCGACCAGGGACTTGCAAATCTCCCAGGACATGAGCCGCACCACCTGCTCGCGCCGGGCAACCATGCGCCGGGCGAAGTCCTCCACTGCATTGATGCGCCCGGCCACGCTCATGGTGGGCCAGGCCCCGTGCCCGTTGTCGTAGGCGCGGCAGGCGGCGTCCAGAGCCAGCATGCCGGTCTCGCCGTCCAGCACCGGGCAGGAGCCGATGCGGAGCGGCCGAAGCTCGTGGCCATGCCGGACGAAAATCGGCGAGTGTATCTCCTGTTTGGGGCCGTTCCAGGTGCGCAGTTCGCCACCGATGAGGTACTCTTGGTTGTCGCAGGGCAGCGCGGCAGCAAAGTCGGGGGGGATGGCGGAGGCTTCAGGGAAAATATCGGCAAACAGGTCGGTGAGAGCATGGGGCTTTGGCACGCATCACTCCTTGCGGCAGGTGTGTCGTTTGAACTGCAGGGGGCTCATGATCCGTTTAGTTCACGGACCAATGCGCCAACACCATGCGTTCCGGGCTGACTGACGGGGGAAGCTAGACGGTTTGGACTCCGCAGGCGGCTCAGGACTCCGTTACTGCGTCCTGCTGCTCTCCGGTGCGGGGGCTGCGCGGCTTAAGCCGGAGCATGCCGCAGTGAGCGGCCTTGCGCTGCACGTACGCTTCCGCGCCCAGGCCGCAGAAGGGCAGGCAGCGGCCTGTCTGAGCGTTGGTGGGGCGGGGCTCTTGTCCGCAGGCGGCGCGAGGGTCTAGTTTCATGGCGGCCTCGTTGTGTTGATGCGTTTGTTATGTCTAAAATGACATAATGCGGCGTGCGCGTCAACAGCCTGCGAACAGGCCCCCCTTTTCTGTCTAGAGGCTGCTCCAGGGGTGCTCGGCCAAAGGCGCAAAGCCTTGCTGCTTCGCCTGGATCTCCAGCGGCAGCATGGTCAGGGCCGCCACGTCCGGGTCCGGCACCTCGGCCAGCTCGCCCGAATCCAGGCAGAGCACGAAGGTCTTGCAGCGGCGGCAGGCGTCGGCGCGTTCAAAGGGGCGGGCCGGGTCGCGCAGCACAACCAATTCGTCGGGCTCCTCGCAGCCGCAGCCAGGGCAGGACACGCGCTTGTGCGTCCATTCCGTGGCGCAGCTGGAACAGCGCAGGAAGCGCCGCCCGCCGTGGGCCTGGATGAATTCCGAGGAATCCCAGCTTTTGCGCAGCACGCTCATGTTCGGCGCGCCGCCGCACACCGGGCAGCAGGTCTGCGGCCAGGGCAGGTCCTTGACCAGCGCCAGCAGGTCCTGGGCCTGGCGCTCCACAAAGGGCCGCACCAGCTCAGCAGCGGCGAAGGCCACGGTCTGCTCCGAGACGCCGGGCACGGACACGGCATCGCCAAACCCGGCGGCGGCCAGGGCCTGCGGAGTCAGGGCGCCGGACTCGATGGCCGCGCCCAGGAGCTTCAATTCTGCGGCGATGGCCGGGAATGATTGTTCCATGACCGGCAGCAGCCTCTTCGCGGCCTTTGGCAGGTGCGCGCTCATGTCCTCGAACCCGCTGCCGACCTCGGTCTGGGCCAGCACAAAGGCGCCCAGGCTGAAGCGCTCGGCATCGATCACCAGGGCGGGGCCGGTCCAGCCGGGGGCCGCCTCGCGCAGGCGGGCGCGTTCGGCCAGGAGCGGGCCGAAGGCCGCAAGCAGGGGCGTGAGGGCCGGGATGTCTTTGTTGGCGCGGGAAAGCGCCGTCTCGATGTTGCGCAGGGCCGCCGGAGTCTCAACTGCTGTGGTCTGCATCTGAAGTGCGCTCCTTGTCTGGGAATGTCTTGAAACGTATCGCTTGATGGCAGGGCCGCCCGGCTCTGGAGAAACCGGACGGCCCTGCGCGGGTCATGGGCTGGACTTGCTCGCTAGCCCTGCAACTGCTTTGTCGCCTTGCGCAGCGGGGCGAAGACCCCGGCCAGCATCTCCTTGCGGGTCATATACCCCGGGGAGTCGGAGGCGTCGGCCACGGCGTACTTGTGGTATTTCCCCGGCGCGTCGGCCACCAGGTAGATGATCGCCACGTTCTCCATGTCGCAGAGCTGGGCCTTGGGATTCTCCTTCTGCACGGCCACCAGGCGGGTGGCGGCGATCTTCAGGACGTCGCTGCGCTCGCCAAAGGTCATGGCCCCCATGGCGCAGCTCTTGACGCACATGGGCAGGAGGTTGGCGCGCACCCGGTCGATGCACATGTCGCATTTGATGATGCGCTTGGTCTTGGGGTCGAGCCTGGGGATGTCGTAGGGGCAGGAGGACTTGATGGCCTCGAAGTTCTCCTTGGCCGTCTTCTCGGTGTAGATGACGGCTCCGGTCTCCTTGTCCTGGATGATGGAGTCCTCCAGCGCCGCGCCGCTTTTGCAGGGGGCGTCGAGGCAATGGCGGCAGGCGTCCGGGAAGAAGTACCACTTCACGGTGCCGTCGGCCTCCATGTGCTCGGAGAAGCGCACGAGTTTGACGTTGTACGGACCGAGGTCCGGCGGGTTCTGGTGCGTGCCGCGCTGTTTGGTGGCCACGGGGGGGAAGTTCTTCCACTCCTTGCAGCCCACCTGGCAGCCCCGGCAAGCGGTGCAGCGCGTGGTGTCTATGAGTATTGCCTTGGGCATGGTGTTGCTCCTTTCGTCTAGGGCTGAAGACTACAGCTCAGTGGCCTTGGCGATCTTCTTCAGATTCACCAGGCAGGCCTTGTACTCGGGGATGGTGGTGTTCGGGTCGCCCACCGAGGTGGTCAGCCGGTTCACTGCATCGCCGCACTTGGGCTTGGTCCAGCCGAAGCAGAAGGGCATGCCCACCAGGTGCACGGTCTTGCCCATGACGGTGAAGGGCTTGATGCGCACCGTGACCATGGCCACGGCCTCACACTTGCCGCGCAGGCTCTCCACCAGGACGAAGTCGCCGTTCTTGATGCCCTTCTCCTTGGCCAGCTCGTGGCTCAGCTCCACATACTGCTGCGGTTCGGCCTCAAGCAGGGCCGGGCCGTTGCGCGTCTCGGAGCCGGAGCACCAGTGCTCGGTCAGGCAGTAGGTGGTCAGCACGAAGGGGAAGCGCGGGTCGCCATTCTTGCACAGCACATCGTACTCGCTGGCATGGACCTGCTTCATGCACGGGTTGCTCATCTGGCCTGAGAACGGGTTCTTGGTCAGCGGGGTCTCGGCCGGCTCGTAGTGCTCGGGCAGGGGCCCGTCCTCGCGGCCGGGGCCGTAGAGCTGGCCGTGGCCCTCGGTGCACATGATGAAGGGGTACTTGCCGCCCTTCATGGCCATGGGCGGCGCGGGACCGTCGGGCACGTCGCCCACCCATTTGCCGTCCTGCCAGGCGATGACCGCCTTTTCGGGGTTGTACGGGTTGCCGTTCATGTCCACGCTGGCGCGGTTGTACAGCACCCGGCGGTTCACGGGCCAGGCCCAGGCGAACTTCGGGTACAGGTGGATCTTGGCCTGCATGGGCGTCTGGGTCAGGTCGCGGCGCTTGGCCAGGTTGCCCTCGGCCTCGGTGTAGCCGCCGCAGTAGACCCAGTTCAGGCACGCGGTGGAGCCGTCGACCTGGAGGTTCGGGAAGCCGGGAACCAGCTGGCCCTTCTTGTATTCCTTGTCCCCGATCTTGGTGTCGCGGGTGAAGGTGCCGTTGATCTTCTTGCACATCTCCTCGGCGTTGAACGTGGCAGGCAGCTCATGCTTGAGCACCTGATCCGGAAGCGCGCCGCCTTCCTTGGCGTAGAGGGCGCGCACGCGGCCCATGATCTGCACGAACATGTCGCCCATGCTGCGGCTCTGTCCGAGGGGCTCAATGGCCTTGTAATGCCACATGTGCCAGCGGCCGGAATTGGAGATGGTGCCTTCCTTCTCCGCGCGGTAGGCGCTCGGCAGCAGGAATATTTCGGTCTTGCACTTCTTCGGGTCAACGCCGGGGCGCTTGAAGTTGTCCGTGCTCTCGTTGTGGAACACCTCGCCAACCACCAGCCAGTCCAGCTTGTCCCAGGCCTTGCGGACCTTGTTCGTATTCGGGAAGCTCTGGCAGGGGTTGTGGCCGAAGAGGAAGCCGCCCTTGATCTTGCCCTGGTACATGCGGTCGAACAGGAACAGGTGCGAGCAGTCCATGCCGGGGTCGAGCTTGGGCACCAGGTTGTAGCCGAAGTCGTTTTCCTTGGTGGCGTAGTCGCCGAACCAGCCCTTGAGCAGGCTGACGATGTACTTGGGACGGTTCTGCCACCAGTTCACGCTCATGGGGTCGACGGTCTTGGGCGTGTTGGCCTTCTGGTAGTCTTCCAGGGTCTTCCAGGTGGCGATGGGCACGTTGTTGTAGCCGGGGATGTAGCCGTAGAGCAGGGCGTGGTCGGTTGAGCCCTGCACGTTGGGCTCGCCGCGCAGAGCGTTGATGCCGCCGCCCGCCACGCCGAAGTTGCCCAGAAGCAGCTGGATGATGCCTGCCAGGCGGATGTTCTGCACGCCCACGGTGTGCTGGGTCCAGCCGAGGGCGTAGAGCATGGTCCCGGCCTTGTCCGGCTTGCCCGTGGCGGCGAAGGCGTCGTACACCTTCAGCAGATTCTCTTTGGACACGCCCGTGACCTGGGACACGAGGTCCAGGTTGTAGCGCTCGTAGTGGTTCTTCAGCACGTTGATGACGCATCTGGGATTGGCCAGCGTCTTGTCGCGCTTGACCATGCCCGCCTCGTCCTTCTCAAAGGCCCACTGACTCTTGTCGTATGTCTTCTTGGAGGCGTCGAAGCCGGAAAACAGGCCGTCCTTGAACGAGAACTTTCCGCCCACCAGGAAGGAGGCGTTGGTGTAGTTCAGGACATAGTCGGCGAAGAAGAGCTTCTTTTCCAGGATGTACTTGCACATGCCGCCCAGGAAGGCGATGTCCGTGCCGCTTCTCAGGGGCACGTGGAAGTTGCTGCGGGCCGAGGTGCGCGAGAATTTGGGATCAACGTGGATGACCACGGCGCCCGCTTCCTTGGCCTTGAGCACCCAGCGGAAAGAGATGGGATGGTGTTCGGCAGCGTTGCTGCCCATGATCAGGACGGCATCGGCATTGCCGATGTCCGTGTAATGCTGAGTCATCGCGCCGCGTCCAACCGACTCTGCCAGAGCCGGTACAGTGGGGCTGTGTCAGACTCGCGCCTGGTGGTCGATGTGGACCAGGCCCAGGCTGCGCAGGGACTGGTGAGCCACGGCGCATTCTTCGTTGGACATCTGGGAGGAGCCCAGGGAGAACACGGATTCAAGGCGGTTGACCTCAAGTCCGGCCTCGTTCTTGGGCACGAAGTCGCGGTCGCGCTGGTCCTTGACCTTGCGCGCGATCTTGTCCAGCATCCAGTCCCAGTCCTTCTCCACCCACTTGGCGCTGCCGGGAGCGCGGTACAGGGGCTTGGTGAGCCGCTTCTCGCTGACGTGCAGGGAGCGCAGGGCCGCGCCCTTGGCGCACAGGCCGCCGCCGCTGACGGGGTAGTCCGGGTCGCCTTCGATGTTGATGATCTTGCCGTCCTTGACGTGGACCAGGGTGTTGCAGCCGCAGGAACAGAACGGGCAGATGGAGATGGACTCCTTGCTGCCCTCGATCTTGAGACCGGCCGCATACGCCTGCGCCGGACCGAGATCGATCCCCAGTTTTGACAGCCCCAGGCAGGCGGTGCCCGCCCCGAGCAGTTTGATGAACCCTCGCCGTGATACGCTCATGCATCCTCCTTGTGTCATCCGGTCAGGCCCCGACAGAAAAAGCGGAGCCCCGGCCCGTCTCGGACCTGATTGTGCCAGACATGACACAAAGCCCGGTTTGCGTCAAACTTTATCCAATTATTTTCATATGTTTTGTAAAACACATGAAGGCTGCGCCGACACCGGGATGCGGCGTTTGCGCTCCTGGAAGCGCTCGCAGAGAAAGGGGAAGAACACGTTGGCTTTGGCCACGGCGTGCCGTTCCACCTCGGCGAACCAGGCGCGATAGGCCCCGGCCAGGGCAATGCCCTCGGGGGTCAGCCGACAGCCGGACTTGTTGCCGCCGACCTTTTCGACCAAAGCCATGCCCAGGGCCTCTTCCGAGGCCTTGAGCTTGCCCCAGGCCGCGCGGTAGCTCATGCCGAGCTCCTCGGCCGCAGCCTTGAGCGAGCCGCAGGTTTCGATGCGCTCCAGGAGCTGCAGGCGGCCCATGCCGAAGGCCGTGTCGCCGCCGCGCTCCAGCCACAGGTGCAGGCGGATGACCGTCCGCCCCGTCTCCATGCGGTCCAGCGCGCCTTGTTCCTTCATGGTTTTGACCCTCCCCGAGCTAGTGCCCGAAAGGACATTTGGGGAACGTGCAGGTCTTGCATTCCATGCACATGCCGCCGTGGCCCATGCGGGCCAGGTCATTTCGGGTGATCTCAAGCCCGGCCAGGATGCGCGGCAGCACGATGTCCAGGCTGGTGGTCTGGAAGAACAGGGCGCAGGCAGGCACGCCGATGAGCTTGGCTTCGCCGATGCGCCCGAGCAGCAGCATGGTGCCGGGCAAAAACGGCGCGCCGTAGAGCAGGTCCGTGGCCCCGGCCTCCATGAGCCCGCGCCGGGTCACGTCGTCCGGGTCCACGCTCATGCCTGCGGTGGTGATGATGATGTCGCTGCCTGCCACGAGCAGCGAGCGCACGCAATCGCTGATCTGAGCGGCGTCGTCCGGGGCGAACAGGGTGCGGGTGATGCTCGCGCCGAGGGCCAGGGCCTTCTTCGTGATCACCGGCTCGAACTTGTCCTCGATGAGCCCCTGGAAGACCTCGGTGCCTGTGACCAGGATGCCGATCTTGGCGGGCTTGAGCGGGACCACGCGCACCAGCGGGCCCCCCATGGTGTCCCCCATGGCGCCGGGGTCCAAGAGGCGCAGGGCCTTGCCGAACAGGTCGCGGCGCAGGTGCAGGGGGATGGCCCGGGTTCCGGCCACGCGCATGCCGCGTTTGACCAGCGAGCCGTCGCGCCGGGTTGCGGCCATGATGTCCGGAATGAGGTTGAAGGCCTCCAGCCGGCCTGTGTCCACCACGAGCAGGCCGTCGATTTCGGCCTCCAGGTTGACCTTGCCCTCCCGCGCCGGGAGCACCGGGCTGGTTCCGGGGCCGCTCAAGCCCTGGGCAAAGGCCTGCGCGGCCTCGTCCTCGTGAACCCAGCCGGAGAGCGTTTCCCCGTCCTCGTCTTCCACGTAGAGATTGTGGCGGCCCATGCGCTGCAAGCGGCAGACATCCCCGGCCTCGACGATCTGGCCGCGCACAAAGGCGGCGTCCTTGGACACGCCGGGCTCGATGCGCGTCATGTCGTGCACCAGGCGCGCGCCCACGGCCTCCTCCACCGGCACCAGGCGCAGGCGCGGGCCGCCGGTCGATGGAGCGGACCCAGGCTCCGGGGCCTGGTTGCCGCCGGTCTCGGAGTGGAAGGCCTCGGCAAAGGGCGATTCGCCCCGGCAGGGACGGCAGAGCTTGCCGTGGGCCACGGGGTAGGCATCGCCGCAGAGCGGGCAGGTGGCGATGGCGCCCTTGCTGCGCTTCTCCATGTGCTCCGGCCGCACCTGGATGGGCGTGACGGAGCAGACCGAGGCCCCGGCCAGGCGGATCTCCTCCAGCAGCGCCGGGGTGTCCTGGTCGCACTTGGGCTTGAGCTTGAGCAGCCAGGTCTGGATGTTCGGGTATGGGCCCAGGCGGGCTGGGTCCAGGCGCAGGCGCACGCCCTCGCCGGTGCGCTTGTTGAACAGGCTCACGGCGTAGATGCCGAAGTTGCGCACCTTGAGCCAGCCGTTGCCGATGGTGCAGGGGGTCAGCATCTGCACGGCGTCGGGCAGGCACCAGCCGGTCTCCACCAGGGCGTCGTAGAGCACGCCCTCGGGCAGGGCGCCCTTGGCGGCCTCGACCATGAAGCAGCCGAGCACCACGCCGGGCGCGGGATAGCCGTGAAAGCCGCGCACGCGCTCCAGAA
>CAZXZF010000048.1:0-14016 GCA_964645095.1 uncultured Desulfocurvus sp.
CGGTGGAGATGTAGGAGATGTTCCCGGCCACGCCGTATTTGTCGATGGCCGCCAGCGTGTCGCCGCCTCCCGCGATGGAATAGGCCGGGCTGTCGGCCACAGCCTGAGAAATGGCCCTGGTACCCCGGCCGAAGCGCTCGAACTCGAACACGCCCACGGGTCCGTTCCAGAAGATTGTTCCTGAGTCGCGCAGAATCTCAGCGTACTTGCGTGAGGTCTTTTGACCGATGTCCAAAATCATCTCGTTCCCGGCCACGTCTCCGGCGTCGCGCTCCTGGGCCGACGCGTGTTCAGAGAAGGAAGTGGCGCAGACCATGTCCTCGGGCAGGGGGATGTCCACTCCGGCCAGCTTGGCCTCGCGCAGGATGTCGCGGGCCTCGTCCAAGAGCTCCGGCTCGTGCAGCGACACGCCGATGCCCCGGCCCGAGGCCGCCAGGAAGCTGTTGGCGATGCCGCCGCCCACGATGAGCCTGTCCACCCGGCCCAGCAGAGCGTGCAGCATGGACAGCTTGGTGGAGACCTTGGAGCCGCCCACAATGGCCGTCACCGGCCGGGCCGGGGCGCGCATGGCCTTGCCCAGGGTGCGCAGCTCCCGCGTCAAAAGCGGCCCGGCGCAGGCGATGGGGGCGTATCTGGCCACGGCGTGGGTGGAGGCGTGGGCGCGGTGGGCGGTGCCGAAGGCGTCCATGACGAACACGTCGCAGAGCCGGGCCATGCGTTGTCCAAGCTCGGGGTCGTTGGCCTTCTCCCCGGAGTTGAAACGCACGTTCTCCAGCAGGCAGACCTCGCTGGGGCGCAAGTCCACCCCGTCCTGCCAGTCGCGCTCCAGCCGGATGTTCTCTCCCAGCAGCCAGGCCAGGCGCTCGGCCACCGGTCGCAGGGAATAGTCCGGGTCGAAGGCGCCCTCCCTGGGTCTGCCCAGGTGCGACATGAGGATCACCGCGGCCCCGGCGTCCAGGGCCAGGCGGATTGTGGGCAGGGCGGCCCGCAGGCGGGCGTCGCTGGCCACGCGGCCATCCTTGAGAGGGGTGTTCAGGTCCATGCGGATGAGCACCCGCCGGTTCTTGAGCTTCTGGTCGGACATGGTCTTGAAGTTCATGCTCTGCCCTCCTTGCTTGTGTGCGGTTTTATGTCGCTGAGCATCTGCCTGGCGGCTTCGGCCACGTGTCCTGCGGTGAGGCCGAAATGGTCGAAGAGCATCTCGCCAGGTGCGGATTCGCCGAAGCGGTCCAGCCCGATGACCCGACCCCGCAAGCCGACATACTTGTGCCAGCCCGAAGTGGACCCGGCCTCCACGGCCAGCAGCACCGGCACGCTGACGGGCAGCACCGCGCTGCGATAGCGCTGTGGCTGGGCATCGAAGATCTCCAGGCAGGGCATGGAGACCACGCGCACCCGGTAGCCCTCGGCCTCCAGTATCTTGGCGGCCTCCACGGCCAGGTCGACCTCGGAGCCTGTGGCCATGATGAGCGCCTCGGGCCGCCCGGCGCAATCGCGCAGAACGTAGCCGCCGCGGTGGACGCCAGCCAGAGTCTTGGCCGTGCGCGGCTGGTGCGCAAGGGTCTGGCGCGAACAGACGATGGCGCTGGGCCCGTTTACGCGCTCCACGGCGCAGACCCAGGCAATGGCCGTCTCCACGGCGTCGCAGGGCCGCCAGACGTGCATGTTCGGGATGAGCCTGAGCGAGGCCACGTGCTCCACCGGCTGGTGGGTGGGGCCGTCCTCGCCCACGCCGATGGAGTCGTGGGTCAGCACGTGGATGGTGCGCAGGCCCATGAGCGCCGACATGCGCAACGCGCTGCGCGAGTAGTCGGAGAACACCAGGAACGTGCCGCCATAGGGGATGAACCCGCCGTGCAGGGCCATGCCGTTCATCATGGCGGCCATGGCGAACTCGCGGACGCCGTAGTTCATGTAGTTGCCGTGCCAGGCCCCGGGGAACACCGGCACCGAGCCGGACCAGCGCGTCAGGTTCGATGAGGCCAGGTCTGCCGAACCGCCGAAGAGTTCCGGGAGCAGGGGCGCCAGGCCTTCGATGGCGTTCTGCGAGGCCTTGCGCGTGGCCACGCTGGCCGCCTTCTTGTCCATGGCCTCCACAAAGGCCGCCATGCGCTGCTCGAAATCCGCGGGCAGCCCGCCGGCAACGCGCCGGGAGAACTCGGCTGCCAAATCCGGGTGCTTGCGGGCATAGCGCACGAAGAGGTTCTGCCAGGCGTCCTCGGCCCTGCGGCCGCGTTCGCAGGCGTCCCAAGCCTTGTAGACCTCGCGGGGCACCTCGAAGGGCGCGTGGGGCCAGTTCATGTACGCCCTGGCGCAGGCGATCTCGTTCCCGCCCAGAGGCGAGCCGTGGCACTTGGAGCTGCCGCAGATGTTCGGCGCGCCCTGTCCGATGACCGTCTTGCAGATGATCAGGCTCGGCTTGTCCGTGACGCTTCTAGCCTCGAGGATGGCCTTCGAGATCTGCTTGGCGTCGTGGCCGTCCACATCGGGATCCACGTGCCAGCCATAGGCCCCGAAGCGTTTGGTGGTGTCGTCGGCGAACCAGCCGTCCACGCAGCCGTCGATGCTGATGTTATTGTCGTCGTAAAAGGCAACGAGCTTGCCGAGGCCAAGCGTCCCGGCCAGGGAGCAGGCCTCGTGCGAGAGGCCCTCCATCATGCACCCGTCGCCCATGAAGGCATAGGTATGGTGGTTTACGACCTCGAAGCCGCGCCTGTTGAACTGGGCGGCCAGGACCTTCTCGGCCACGGCCATGCCCACGGCGCAGGCGATGCCCTGGCCGAGTGGGCCGGAGGCTGACTCCACACCCGGCGTGACACGGTATTCGGGGTGCCCAGGCGTGCGCGACTTGAGTTGGCGGAAGCTCTTCAAATCCTCGATGCCCAGGTCGTACCCGGTGAGGTGCAGGATGGCGTAGAGAAGCATGGAGCCGTGTCCGTTGGAGAGCACGAAGCGGTCGCGGTTCGGCCAGTCCGGGTTGGCCGGATTATGGCGCATGAAATCGTTAAACAGCACCTCGGCGATGTCGGCCATGCCGAGCGGCGCTCCCGGATGCCCGGAGTTGGCCTTCTGGACGGCGTCGATGGTCAGGGCGCGCACGGCGTTGGCAAGCGTCTTTCGGTCGGGCATGACGTCCTCGCTCGTTTGCTGCGGTTTACAAAAGCTGCGCGTAGAGGCGTTCGTAATACGAACAGACGCGCAGGGCCGGGCCGGAAGGAATACCGCACTGCTTGAGTCGGCAGAAGACGTGCAGCGGATTGAGCAGGTGGCGAAGTGACTCTTTCATGGCGACCTCCTTGAAACATGTGTCGTTTCCGGTAGATCAAATCCCATGCCAGAAAGGGCGCGGTCGCCCGCCGCAAAGAATGTCCAGTGAATCAGCCATGATGCTTAGCGTGGTCAGACGCAAGCGCAGGCGCAGCTGTGCCACGGGTGTCCCAGATGCGGTACAGCCGCGCGGCCCGCTGGGCCGGATGTGGCACACCTGGAGAGAGCTAGCGATTGAAGAAGTTGAGGTAGGCTAGGAGGTCGTTCAGTTCCTCGGAGGGCAGGGCCGAGCCGATGAGCACGCCGGAGATCCAGCCCGCGTTGTGCGGACGACGGGAGGCGCTGCGGATCAGGCTGCCGATGGCCTTGGGCGTGCGCAGGGTAAGAAGGCGTCGGGACATCTGCAGGGCGTCGCCGATCTCACGCCAGAGCTGGCCGGGATAGGACACCAGCCCGTCGGCGCTGGTATTGCCAGCGCGGCAGGCCTGCACCAGCACCTCAGCGGCGATGCGCGCCGAGGTCAGCGCATTGGCCACGCCCTCGGTGCTGCACGGGGTGGCAAGCCCAGCCGCGTCGCCCACCAGCAGGAAACCCTCGCCGTGGATCTCGCGCAGGGTATTGCCCACGGGCAGGATGCGCACCTGTGTCTTGCCCATCTGTTCGGCAAAGGCGAAGCGTTCCTTCAGTGTGGGCGAGGCCAGGGCCTGGTCCAGCACCTCCTCCAAGTGCGGACGCTTATCTTTCCAGGCCTCCAGCGGCAGGGCCAGGCCCACGTTGGTCTGGCTGGTGCGGGTGGGGTGCAGCCACAGGTAGCCGGGTAGGGCTCGCTCCGGGAAGTGGACCTCCATGTGGCCGCGCAGGCCGATGACCTGACGGTAGTATGCCTGGGCGGCGATGATTCGGTATTCCGGGTAGCGCGGCATGTGCATGCGGCGGGCAACAAAGGAGTTCGCCCCATCCGCGCCGACCAGCACGTGTGCCGTGAAGCTCTCCATACGCCCGCCGCCCCGGTCTACGGTGACGCCGCAGGCTCGGCCGTTTTGTACATTGATGTCCGTGGCCCGGCACCAGTCCATGACCGTGACGTTCTCCATCTCCCTGGCGGCCTGGAAGAGCATCTCGTCAAAGAGCACACGGCGGCAGATCATGCCCGTGGCGCGAGCCTGACTGTCTATCTTGAGTACAGGCACGGTGACGGTGGCGCCGTCGGGCGCAAAGAAACTGATCTCACTCACAGGCACGTGATCCAAGGCCAGGAGGCGGGCCTCCAGCCCCAGATCGCGGATGCCGGCGATGACCGCCGAAGACAGGGAGTCGCTGCAGACCTTGTCGCGGGGTAAGGTCTTGGCGTCGAGGAGCAGCACACGCAGGCCCGCGCGACCAGCGAACAGGGCGGTGGCGCTGCCAGCTGGGCCGGCGCCGATGATGATCGCGTCGAAGTCGGGCATTGATCTCCGCCGGACAGGGTCCAAATGGAACATGTGGGCACTGCAAGGGCCCAAGCAGGCAATCACTCGCCTACTGTATTCTGAACGTGTTTGTCCAGAAGTGAAGGCACTGGCCTTATGCAAGCCACATGCCTTCTGTCGGTGAGGTAGGCGAGTGGCCTCCGCTGAAGGGAACATGCCAGAAGGGAATACGAGCATCCCAACAGGCCATAATTCAGGCTCGAAAGCACGCAACAGAAATGACGTCCGAAGTAAATTCTGGCATTCTCTTGCACTCATGCTCCCCAGAGCTTGAGCAAAAACGTCGTTCCCCCTCGCCGTCACATGGCAATCACTGACGGCGTGCCAAGCGCTGGGGTCAAGCGAAAGCGCGTCTGCGCGTGCTTGACGCTAGGGCTGCGCGCCGTATCGTTCCTTGGACGGCGAGGGGGAGCGCACCGCGCTGCCTTCCAATGCGCGCACTGGCCTGAGCACTATGACCGCGCACTGACGCGCGCACTCTTGATGTCCGATCTGACTCGCGAAGCACCACTGGCTGTCCGGTTTTGCTGCCGCTCGAAGTGGCAGCAAAACCGGACGGAAAAGATGCTGCGGCACCCTGTTCTCGTTGCCTGACCTGAAATTCCTGCCCACCCCCTGTCTCATCCTTGACTTCAGAGATTCCGATGTGGTGCCCTTACCATACGGTTTCCTCTCCCCCCTCGTCTGCGTCGCTGACGCCAGACATCGACAATACCTGCTCTGACAGGAATTGCGGCACCTGAGAAACCAGCCTGCTGGGTGCTCCATTGATGCACCCGGAAAACCTGAGACCGCCCGTCTCCGAACTCTTCTTGCCAGGAGAACAAGAAGGATAGGGGCAAAAGTGGGAGCTGCCACCCACCCGGACCGCAAGGTTCGAAATCCTGGACTGAGCACCAGGGCGCGGCGAACGCTGCAAAAAGGCATGTTGCTCAACAAACAAGCTCATGGCGCCACGAACATCAACAATGAAGGAATGTCATGCGACACCGCTGGCCAAAGTCTCTGCACTCACAACTTGAAGCTATCCTCAACGGCGTCAAGGCTGTTGGCAAAAAGAAGTCTGAGACGGACTCGCGCAATATCCGCGGGCTCGGCACCTGGCGCGTCTACCGTGAAGATGCGCACCGCCTTGGCAGCTTCCTGCTGCGCGGCCGTTTTGCGGATCTGCGCGACTTCGGGCGCCTCCGCCGCTTTGTACGCGCCTACATCGTCATGCGGCGCCGGGCGCTACGCCTGAGCGGCGGGTCATATCAGACATATGAAAGGGAGACCCAGGCGCTCGGCAAGCTCTCTGACGCAATGTTGGTGTATGCCGACAGACACAAGCTTGCCCTTGGCGAAGGCTTCAAGGACATCCTTGTGGCTGAAAAGTCCCTGGCAAAGGAGACGCTGCTGGCGCGCTCGTCCACGTATGGCAACCGCGCCTACCCTGACCCGGATGGCCTCATTGCGGCCATGGCCAACCCGGTGCATCAGCTCCAGGCGCGGCTCCAGGCCGAGAGCGGATGCCGCGCCGAAGGGGTTGGCGCCCCGTCGCGCGGCAGCAACCCCCTGACCCCGGCGAATCTGCGCGGCATCGTCACTGACCCCGTCAACAGGCAGGAGGTCGGCAGCATTGAGGTGGTGGAAAAAGGCGGCAAGCGCACCACGCACTTTGTGGCGACAAATACCTACGCAGAGCTGGACGCACACCTCAAGGCGCATGGCAAGCTTGAGTCTTCGTACCGTTCCTACGTCCGGGCAATCGAGACAGCCGCTCGCCTCACGGGTCAGTTCTCCAGCGGTCGCGGCACCCACGGTTTGAAGCACTCATTTGCCCAACGGCGCTTCAAAGAGGCTGTGGCGCAGGGCCTTATGTACGAGGAAGCGAAGCAGGCGACAGCCTTGGAACTCGCGCACAACAGGCTCGACGCAACCGACATCTACTTGAGGTAAGGGGCAATGGACGCAACGGTCAGAATCCTCTCGGGCCTCAGCTCCCGAACTGAGCGTGAACGAGCGCTCCGCTGGCTCGCGCGTCTTGCCGAGGTTGACCGCGCCCAGATTGTCCACGCCGCTGCCACGCTCCGGCTTCCGCCACTGCCACTTGGCATGCCTGAACCGGCGCCTGAGGTCCGCTCATATTGCGCGCTGCTCCTGGCAATCCGCCAAGGCGGTTATGATACGATCCGGCGGCGCGGGTATCGTGTCGCCGGACCCGAACAGCTTGAAAACTTCAAGGCCGTCCGCCTGTCGCGGGCGCTGAACTTGAAGCCGGAGCGCCAGGCACCCCTTCGGGCTGCGATTGAGAAGCTGTGGGCCGAAGTCGTCGAGCTCAAGGCTGAAGGCCTCGGTTGCCGTATCATCGCACGATATCTTCATGAACAACGTCGGCTGCCGCATGTCTCTGAGGCGTATTTGCGCAAGCTCTGGGCAGATCACGGCGGCAATGGCCAACTGCCCCAAACCAACAACAGCCCGGAGGGTCTGTCAGCATGATCTGGCATCAGAACAACATCGTCCTGGAAATTTTGCCCGCGACAACAATCGTCGAATACCAAGACACAAACAACAACCGCCGAAGCACATCTATATGTAATGTCGGCGTGTTGCTGCGCTTCGGAAAATGGCAATCCGTGGACGACCTGACAGCGCTCACGTTCAGCCGAGCTGCTTGCCAAGTATTCGGCCAGCGTCGGTTGGGCAAGATCAAGCCGCCGGTCTCAGTCGTCGGAGATGACGGGACCTCCCTCATCTTCGGGGCCATGCGCCTTGGCGAAAGCGACGTGTATGCCATGACCATGACTGTCACGGATGGAGCCGGGGAAGAGCTGGTTGCCAGCCTCAACGAAGTTGAGGTCATTGCCTTCGGCGTGGCGCTTGGCAAAGCAATCAACGCCTTGCGTGAGCGTCCCAATCTCACTTTGCCCCGCAGAAAATAATGACCCCCGCCAGATAATTGGAACTCTGCAACGGTGCCGCAGAAAACATCCAGGCAAACCAGGTACTCGAAGAGGTACTATATCGGATCTATCTGGCTAGACTTTAACGTCATTTTAAGGGAGATCATGGTCCCTTTCACCTTCACCAAAGGAGCTGCCATGATCCACGATTATGCCCTCGTCACGCTCAGTAAAGCCATCGTGCTGCCTGGTCTGTCGCACCGGACCGGAAAGCCATGCCGCGTCGTATCAACCCGGCAGCTTGTCGTCTCTATCCACCATGAGGAGGTGGCGCTGGAAGGCTGCCTGGACCCTCGAGGTCACGGATTTCGTGCAGGCATACGCGAAATCAAGACCGTCCAGCGCGGGCTCATTGAGCACGCGGAGTTTGTGAGCCCTCGCAGTCACGTTATGCGACGCGTGCTCGATCTGCCGATGGCGGTGGACTATCGCATCGGCAGCCCCAATGCAGTCTACTACTCCTTGGCGACAGGGGACTCTGTGGAGCTCATTGGCGGTTGGGGTGATGCCCAGGGCAACGTGACTGTGCAGATGCTGCCCATCTGCGGGTTCCTCGCGCCCACAGAGGATCCGGTGGTGGCGCCCTGGCGGCAGCTGGGGCACTTGTGGCCCAACGGCCAGTTTGCCCGGCCCAGCGGGGCGGAGGTCGTCTCATTCGTGCGACAGGCGGGCGTCGTGTTCGCAGGCATGATGCCCTCGACCATCGTCCAAGATACCGAAGAGCGCTTTGTGCAAACATGGGGCGCAGGCTGGCGGCCGGGTGCGATTTCGGAAGAAGCCCTGGGAATGGCGGAGAAGATCGCGCAGGTCAGCAAGCCCCGGAAATACGTCCTGGTCACTCCGGAACTCATCCGCCTGGCCGCCAAGAGGCCACTGCTGCACAGCACCGGCGTGCCGTGGGATTATGCGCCCACAAACGGATATCCCGGACGCAAGATCTGGCGCAACGGCCTTACGCGGGAGGGGATGGCTGTGCCGCCCGATGACTGGGCTGTCGCGAAGTTCTTTACCAACCGACAGGAGCGCTAAAATCCCCTCATCGTGACCGCCACCATCGGACGCTAAAGGCAATCAAAGGGCGGGGGAAACCCCGCCCCAAACAGGAGCACGATAGGTTTCAAGGTCAGGTAGGCAAGCGCGAGGCCATGATGCTGCGAAAAAATGCAATGACCCCCCAAAATATGCTTGCCACATTCTTGGGCTGCACAGACGTTTGGACTGCCAATTCGATTTTTCTTTGCGGAGGAAACCGGATTGGCAGGCGTGAAAGCAGGAATCCACAGCAGACTCATCCCCGCGGACCAGAGCGTTGTTTCTGGGCCGTTCTACTCGTTTCGCGAGGCTGCTGCCTACTGCGGATACAGCCATCCCGATTCCTTCGCCCGGATGCTCCGCGAGGAAGACATCTCGCTTCCTGCTTGCGGCCCTCGTCGCAACCGCTACGCCCGCTCTATCCTGGATGCTTTTATGGTCAACTCAGACGCGTACCGGACCTCTCGGTCTGTGCGGGCGCCGCGCCATGTGTTGAGACACGTAACTACTGAATGAAGGGAAATCATGGCAGTGTGTCAGCGTAAAGATGGGCGGTGGCAAGTCACGTATCGCGATGGCGAGCACGTGCGCTCAAAGCCTTTTCCGCCGGGCAGGGAGGGCAAGCGCCAGGCCAAGGCCTTTGCCGCTGACATCGCGAAGCGCAAGGCGCTGCGCGAGGATCTCGTCGATGCGCAGCTGCAAACCGTCTATTTGCAAGACCTCGTGCAGGCTTGGGTCGAGACGAAGAAAGTGAACGGGCTCAAACAATGGGTCCGGGACTGGGTGTCCGTGTTCAATGCCGTTTTCCTCCCCGCTCTCGGCACGACGCCGGCGCATCTGCTCACGCAGAAGAATATCTTGGATGTCGTCAACGCACACTATGGCAACCATGCTCAGGCAACACGAAACCGGTACATCGGGTATTTAAAGACGGCCTTCAACATTGGCATCAGCGATAAGTCACTCCTCTCAAGCCCGCTTGCGAAGTTGAAGGGGGGGAAGGAGACGCGGCACCATTCACCTCTGACCTTGGAAGACCTGGACCGGATCATTGCGAATGCGCCGAAGCATCTTGTCTGGGCGATTCAGGTCGCGTGGAACATTCCCTGTCGCCCCGGATTGGATTTGTTCTCGCTCACGTTCTCAGAGAATGTGAAATGGCAGCGCGGGGGCGTGGAGGTGTTCCACCGGAAGGTCGAGAAATGGGCGTTCGTCCGGTGTTCGGCTGAATTCATGCAGGAGTTGGAGGAGCGGCGGCACCTGCACAAGAGCGGGCACCTCCTTGAGTATGAAGGCCGACCAGTCAAGGACATCGGGACGGCCTTCAGCAATGCCGCCGTGCGCGCCGGGCTGGAATACGACGTATGCCCATATGACATCCGTCACCTCTGGATCACGACGATGCTCGACAAACGTGTGGAGCTGTCCGCCATCGCCTATTTGGCAGGAACGAGCCCCAGGATGATCATCAAGAATTACTACGAGCCTCATGCCAAGGAAACGGAGAAGGCGGCCGAGCTGCTGCCGAAGCTCGGGACGGCGATGGGAGCACCCTTTCGGCTGGTCAAGCCGGTTAAGGTGGCGTGAAGAAGGAGGCGTCGCTCGCGGCGCTGCCAATCGCGACTGCCCCCCTGGAGCAGAGGGAATGAGGCTTGCGCATCATCCCAGGGCGGCTTGATCCGGTATGTAGATGCGCCCCCGCCCTCGCAGTTCCACCAACCCTTCTTTGGCGAGCGAATTGAGGATGGTGGACAGCGTCTGCCGTGTTGTGCCCAGCAGGGTCGCCAGATGCTCGGTGGTGAGCCCGAGCTCCAGCAGCACGCCTCGCTCGGGCTGCTGGGAGGAGGGAGCCTGGCAGCCCTGGCTTGCCCGGGCTTCGACACGTTCACATTCATACAGAAGGAAGCTTTTCAGGCGCCTCTCCACATCCAGAAATGCCAGGTTGTCAATGATGGTGATGGAGTGGCGCAGCACTTCGCCCAGCACGCGCACCATGGTGCCGGTAAACTCCGGGATGCGTAGGCGCTGGCGGCGTATGTGCGCGGTCTCCGCGCTCATGATGGTGGTGTCCTTGAGCGCCGCGACGAAGGCGCGGGTGTGGGTGCTGTAGACGTCCCCGCGCTCCAGGATGGCCAGGGTGAATTCCTTGTCCTCGTAGGCGAGATACACCCGTGCACGTCCGCGTGTGACGATAAACACCGCATCGCGCTCCTCGCGTGGGGTGAAGATGAGGCTCTTCGCTGGGTAGCTGCGCGGTTGGAAGGCCTTGGCAAACGCCTCGAAACCCGGCTTTTGCAACTCGCGCAGGAAGTCGATATCCCCTCGTATCATGAGGTAGTTCCTCCCCGATCCTTCCCTTCTTACCGCTTTCCGTCTCTGGCGCAAGCCCCGTCATTGCGCGACAGTGTCACGCGTTCGGTCGCTCCGGAGCCAGAATATCCAGAAGACGGTTACAGAACTGTCCTACCTCCCTGTCTTCCGGCAGCCAGAGGACGCACCCGCTCGAAAGCTGGCGTTCCACAAGGCCCTGTAGCAGGGGTATGCGCAGCACTGCCTGTGGCAGGCCGGATATGTCGGGCAAAGGCGCATCACCTGTGCTGCGGTTCAGCACCAAGGCTTGCCTTGTAATGCCCAGCTCTCCCGCCATCCTTGCCACCTCCGCTCCGGTGGTCAGAGCCCTCAGGCTGGGCTCGGAGACCACGACCAGGGCATCGACGTCGGCCACGGTGCCCCGGCCCAGGTGCTCCACTCCTGCTTCCATGTCCACCAGCACCCACTCGCGGCGCTCCAAAATCAAATGGGCAAGCACGGCCTTGAGCAGAGCGTTGGCCGCGCAGGCGCAGCCCCCGGTCGCGCCCTGCACAGTGCCCATGACCAGCAAGCGCTTGGCCCCAGGGGTGACTCCCTCTGAAACGGGACCGCCAAGGGGAAGCGGCACGCATAGGCTTTCCGGCAGGCCGGAAACGTCGGGGTTGAGCGACATGTAGCCCTGGCCTATGTGCTGACGGATGATGTCCTCTCGGTCCACCAGGGGCGTGGGCAGGCTCCCGGCCTCCAGGCCCGAAGCCAGCCCAAGGGACAGGGCCGTGTCCGCGTCCACCAGCCAGACGTTCTCGCCCAGGCGGGCCAGGTAGTCCCCCAGCCAGGCCGCAAGGGTTGTCTTGCCTGCACCGCCTTTGCCCGCGAATGCTATTTTCATATCGTTCCCTTCATGGTTGCTGCCTGAAATTGGTGGCGGGCCGACCGTTCAGAACCGGCCGACCCGCCGAAGGGGTGCTTTAGGCAGAGAGCCCGAGAGCCAACCGTTTCATGCTGATGCGCGCGTCGAAGAGCACTGCGGCCTTCACCGGATCTGGCTCGATGACAAAGGTGGCGCCCACCAGATCTTCCAGGCCGTTCACCGCCAGGTCCGTCACCACGGAGGAACCCAGGATGTGCGGAGGGTGCCCCAGGTGGGTGTAAATGCCGCTGGCCACGGCATAGAGACCGATGGCGGCGGCCTTCTCGGAGTACCATTCCGGCGAGCTTGCTCCCACGGGCAGGTCGCTGATGTCCACGCCGAGTTCATTGGCCAGGGCGGCGCAGAGCTGAAGGATGCGCGAATTGTCCACGCAGCTGCCGTAGTGCAGCACAGGGGGGATGCCCAGTGCCCCGCACACGGCTTTGAGCCCAGGCCCAGCCATGGAGATGGCCTCCGGCACCAAGAGTCCGGCCTTTCCGGCTGCAGTGGTGACGCAACCGGTGGCCAGCACCAGGATGTCGCGCTTGATGAGCTCCTTGGCCAGGCCCACATTCATGGAGTCCTGCTGGAATTTTGGATTGTTGCAGCCCACGATGCCCACCGCGCCGCGGATCTGTCCGGCCTTGATGGCGTCGATGAGGGGCGTGAGGCTGCCGCCAAGGGCGGTGATGACCGCCTCGTTGCTGAAGCCGGTCATGATGTCAACGGGCTCGCCGGGAATCTGCACCCGAGCGGGGTCGCGGCGGGCAAAGCCCTCCACTGCCTGGGCCACAATCTTCTTGGACTCCTCCAGCGCGTTGTGCGGGTGGATGGTCATGTGGATGGCCCCGGAGAAGCGGGCCTTGTCTGCCGTATCAAAGAACTTTGTGTGATAGCAGTGGGATATCTGCACCAGGCTCGGCATGATGCACTGATAATCCACCACGATGGCCTCCACCGCGCCGGTGATGATGGCCAACTCGGTCATAAGGTGGTTGCCCGCCATGGGGATGCCCTGGCGCATGAGCAGCTCGTTGCCGGTGCAGCACAGACCGACAACGTTGATGCCGGTGGCGCCGAGTTCCTTGGCCCGGGCCAGCAGGGCCGCATCGCGCGCTGCGGCCAGGATCATTTCGGAGACCACGGGATTGTGCCCGTGCACCAGAATGTTCACCTGGTCCTTCTTCAAGGTTGCAAGGTTGGTGGTGGAGCGGCGGGGAGTCGGCGTGCCGAAGATGATGTCCGAAAGCTCGGTGCCTATCATGGAGCCGCCCCAGCCGTCGGACAATGCTGTGCGCGCTGCGTGGATCATGGTGTTGGGCGCGTCGTTGTCGCAGCCCATGTGCGTGCGGTGCATCATTTCGGCAATTTCGCGGTCCACGCCGCGCGGGGTCATGCCGAGCTTTTCCCAGATGTCCTTGCGTTTCTGCGGCACGCGGGAAAGAAAGGCGATGGAACTCTTGCGGCTGCCGAAGTCGGCGTAGCAGATGTCCATGAGGTCGCGGGCCACGTCCATAATCCCGCGGTCTTCCGTCGCCACGCCCAACTCGGCCGAGATGCGCAGGAGCTTGGCCTCGTCACGGATGACGTAGCTGTCGGTGTGCTTTTCAATGATGGCTTCCAGCACCTCGAGGAGGTCGCGGCCATGGTCCGAGTGCGCGGCCGAGCCACCCGCTACAAAACGGCCGAAATTGCGGGCCACAATGACGTGCTCGTCCGCGCCGCACACGCCGAGGCGCATCTTGCTGCCCGGCTTGCTGCTGATGCGGCAGGGACCCATGGTGCAGTTGCGGCAGGTGGTGCCCAGCTCGCAGAAGCTGCAATGGGGTTTCTGGGACTGGAGTCTGTCCCAGGCTGTGGTGATGCCCTCGGCCTTGGCCTTGGCGATCATCTCTTTGGCGTCGTCCCAGATGGTCAAGTCGTTGATGTTCAGTTCGGTGCGCTCTTTGAGCATGGCTTCCTCCGCGTTGTGGATATGGTCTGCGGGCGGCTAGCCCGACGGTGACGTAGAGGAAGCATTGCCAAGGAAGATCACGTCCGTCAAGGTGGTGTAAATTCCGTTGGCCCTGAGGGTGGAAATCCT